>JBDTUL010000083.1:0-15314 GCA_040007735.1 Gammaproteobacteria bacterium
GATGTGAACGCAGTGAGAAGAAACTAATGGCCACCACCAAGATCGCAGCCGCCACGACGTAAAAGAAATAGCTGACCGGCGGCTGCGGTTGCATCTTGAAGAACGCACCGCCCACCGCCGAACTGAGCACGCCCCCGATGCGCGACACCGTCTGCGCGCACCCCACGCCGGAAGCACGAAGGTAAGTGGGATAGGAATGAGCAGACACCGCATAGACGAATGCCTGCATGCCGTTGCAGGCCATGCCCGCGACACAGATCAGAACGAACAATTTCGTGTCCGGCTCGCCCGTGGCCATTAGCAGCGAAGTGCCAATCAACAACGTAGCGATAGACCCGATGGTCGCGAGTGTCGAGCCCACAATGCGTGACCCATACACGCGAATCAGCACCGCACCACCCACCGCGCCGAAGAACCCACCGAAGTTGAACAACTTCGAGCCTTCCAGCGCTGCATGCAGCGGGAAGCCCGTCGAGGTGAGCACGGTGGGCAGCCAGTTCACGAACGAATAAAGCGCGAGCGTGTTGAACGCGAACGCCGCCCACAGCAATAGCGTGGTGGTGAGTAGCGGCGGACGCAAAATGGTGACGAACCAGTTCCCCGGACGAGCGGGCGGCTCCTCGATCATGAAGGCTTCGGTGCCATCGAAGCGCTTCTGCTTCAAAAGGCGATTCAGAAGCTTCGCGAGCTGCGCGTGCCGCTTCGGATGTTGCGCGAGATATTTCGGGGATTCGGGCAGCAGGAACATCGCTACGACGAAGAACACCAACGGCAGCGCTGCCCCAATGAAGAAGATGGTTCGCCAGCCGTACGCGGGAATGATCCACTGCGCCACGGCGGCACCCACCATACCCCCGAGCGGCACCGCCACGATTGCGCACGCGACGGCCACGCCGCGGGCTTTCTTGGACGTCCATTCGGAGATCAGGGTGGTCGCAAGCGGCGTGACGCCGCCCAGGCCGATGCCCGTGACAACGCGCCAGGCAACCAGCTCCCACAGGCCGCTGGAGTAAGCGCTGAGCAGCGAGCCGATGAACAGGAACGCAAGGCAGACGACGTAGGAGTTCTTGCGGCCGATCTGGTCGCCGAGCCAGCCCAGTGCGACAGACCCGAGGGCCATGCCGATGAGGCTCGCCGTGAGCACCGGTGTGAGCATCGAGCGGTCGACCCCCCAGTCCGTGACGAGCGCGGGAGCCACGAACGACATGGTCTGCAGGTCGAACCCGTCCACCAGCATGATGAAGATGGTGAGGATCGTGATGCGCAGGGGGAGCCCAAAAAACTTCGCGGACTCGATGACGGCGGTGACTTCGACGGGTTTTTTTGTTTCCATTTCTGAACGATATCAGATGGCAACGCGTTAGAGATCAGGTGGGTTGCCCGCAGGGCGGCGCCCGCAACTTGCGCTTCTCAGCCGCCTGGCGATTGAGGGCGTCTTGGGTGCCGCCGGCCGCAGAACCCGGAGCCCTCAATCGCCGGGCGGCTGAAGAGCTGAAGTGTGGGGCTTCCACCCTTAAGCGACTCCCCCACCCTGACGAAAGTACGCCCCACCTCCTGCCCCTCAGCCCTGCTCCGCCTGCGCCCGAATCCGCAGACTTCTCCGCAATTCCACAGGGAGAAGCCCACGTGACCGAACGCACCCAGAGCCCGGATGCCCGCAGACTCCGCCAGCTGAAGCTGCTGATGCTCCAGATTGCAATTCTTTCCCTGACCGCCTGCGGCGGCGGGGGTTATGGCGGCAACGATGCCCCCGCAGCCCCAGCCCCGCCGCTGCAGGCCGAGGCCCGCTTCAGCGAGGACACGATCGAAGGCCTGGGATTTGCCGTGCAGGACGGCGCCTCCGGCAAAACCGACGCCACCGGCACCTTCAAGGTAACCCAGGGCAAGCGCGTCGACTTCTTCGTCGGCGACGGCACGAACCGTGTGGTCATCGGCTCCGCCTCCCCCACCGTCACCAGCACCAACGCCATCAGCTTCTCCCTGCACGACCTCACTGAGGTTCAGGGCAACAACGGCGATCAGGTGCTGGGCAACGTGGTTGGCTTCCTCGGCAGCCTCGACGCCAACGGCGACATCTCGGATGGCATTCAGATCGATGCCACCGCAAACACGGCCGTCGCGCAGGCGATTGCCGGCCATTCGCTGAGTTTCGGCCAGAACGCCGCGCAGTTCGCCGCAGACCCGATCGTCGCCGGCATCCTCGCGGCACTCCATCGCAACCCGATCGACGTGAAGGAAATCCTCGCCCAGTTCACTCTGCTCTTCCGCCAGTCGCGCTCGAGCAGCATCGCGCTCACCGGCGATGACAAACGCGCGGTGGTGGTGAACCGGCAGAAAAACACGGCCTCGATCATCCGCGTACGCAAAGACGACGGCACCGACAGCGGCGACCTGCTCGCCGAAGTGCCCGTGGGCAAGGAGCCGCGTTCCGTGGCCGTAAGTCCGGACGACAAGCGCGCCTACGTCACGAACGCCATCGACGGCACGGTAACTGTCATCGACCTCACCACGCCCACGCCGCAGAGCGTCGGCCAGGCGGTCAACGTGGGCGTCGAGCCGCGCGGAATCGCGGTGACGCCGAACGGCACATATGCCTTCGTCGCGAATCACACCGAAGGCGATGTGGCCGTCATACGCCTCTCGACTATGGAAGTGCTGGGCCACGTGCACACCGGTGGCAACCCTTACGCCGTCGCGATCACCAATGACGGCGACCGCAACGACCTGGACGAACGTGTATTCGTCACCGAGCTGTTCGGCGAAATCATCGACCCCACGCGGCCGGATGGTTTCGACGACGCCAAGCAGGGTGTGGTTGCCGCGTTTCGCGTCGGCGATGCGGTTCAAGGCACCGCGCAGGTCACTCGCCTGCTGCTCAAGCCGCTCGCTTCAGGCTTCGCTGCGGACCGCCGCAACTTCTGCCTGAACACCCGTCGCGCCTTGCAGGACGCCGGCACCGCGAAGTTCTTCAACAGCGGCGCACTCGGCGTCGGCGACGGCGCCTCCCAGCTCGCGAAAGACACATTCTGCCCGGATGTGAATTCGAACGATGCGGCCGCGGACGGCCCGATCGCGAAGAATCCGCAGAAGGTGTATCCGAACATGCTGTTCGGCGCGCTGGTGCGCGGCTCGTCTCTCTACATCCCGAATGTCGGCGCGCAGCCGGAGCCGCCGGTGCGCTTCAACGTGAACGTGCAGGCACTCGTGGGCGTGATCGATCATGTTCACGACGTCGAATCGCCGCTCTCGGTGAACCTCAACTCACAGGTGGCGAAGGAAACGCAGCCTGCCGCTGGCGTGCTGAGTCTCGACCGGCTGTTCCTGAACGACACGGTAGCCATTGATGCCGACCGGCGCGGCAAGGACTTCCTGGTCGTCAGCCGCGGCGGCAACTTCGTCATTCGCGCCAAGCGCGGTGCGGACGGCAAGCTCACGATCCTGGACGGCGCCAACAAGGCCCAGCGCCTGCAGACCGGCAACCTGCCGAGCGGCGTAGTGATGAGCCGCAACGGCAAGCGCGCCTACACCAACAATGAGCTGAGCACATCGGTGACGGCGCTCAACCTCGAGACCAACACGGTGCTCGCGCAGGACATCGAATCCAGCACGCCTCCGGCGCCCGGCACGGTTCAGCACCGCCGCCTGCTCGGCAAGCTCGCGTTCTTCACCGCGCTCGGCCTGCCCGACAAACTCGATGAGAACGGCGACGGTACATTCGATGTGCCGCTGCGTTCGATCAACCCGCTGGCGCATCGGAACAAGGCCTCCGACAACGGCTGGTCGAGCTGCGGCTCCTGTCACGACGATGGTCATTCCGACAACGTGACCTGGATCTTCGAGACCGGCCCGCGCCAGACGATTCCGCTGGAAGGCACGTTCGCCCGCAACGACCTCACCGATCAACGCATTCTCAACTGGAGCGGCGTGCGCGGCTCGAACACGGACTTCAACAACAACGCCCGCGGCATCCAGGGGGGCAAGGGCTTCGCCACCGACGTGGGCGGCCAGGACCGCTCGGCGCAGGTATTCAATCATGGCCCCACCCAGGGAATCAGCGATTCACTCGATGCATTGTCTGAGTGGGTCGCGACGGTGCGTGCACCCATTGTTCCCGCCCTCACAGCGACTCAGGACACGGCGGGCCGCACGCTGTTCGCAACCAACTGCGCCTCCTGCCACGGTGGCCAGAAGTGGACCAAGAGCCGCACGAGCCCCGTGTATGCGAACAACTCCACGTTCCCGGAAGACCCGATCGGCGTGAACTTCTTCCTGCCGGTGAAACCGCTCGACACGGGCGTGGTGGCTGCCGGCCCGCAGATCGTGTCCGTCACCCGCGATGTCAAGGGCACGCTGAAACTGCTGGATAACGTGGGCACGTTCAGCGCTGCCAGCCCGATCGAGCTGCGTGGCGCGGCAGCGGTGGCGGGCCAGAGCACGCAGGGTTTCGTGGCCTTCGGTGCGGCGGGCTTCAACACGCCCTCGCTGCTCGGGCTTTCCACGTCCTCGCCCTACTTCCACGACGGCTCGGCCATCGCGCTGGAAGACGTGGCGACCCGGCACCTGCTGGACGGTGGCCAGACCATTGCGCAGAAACTGAGCGCAACGGACCTGGCCGCCCTGCTCACCTTCGTTCGGGGTATCGACGAAAGCACCGCCACCGTCGAGTCCGATACGGACCGTTTCCTGAAGTGAGCACTCGATGAGCTTGCGCCCCCTGGCGGTTCTGGACGACGCTTGAGGCATGGACGCCGGGACGACTAGTCGGGATCGGGAGGAGCGCGCGCTGCGCGAGGCCGAGATCCTCTGCCAGGTGGTGGAGGAGATCAGTTCGGAGCTCGAGTTGCGCCCGCTCCTCACCCGCATCGTCACCCACGCCTGCGAGCTGCTGGGCGCGGACGATGGGTCCATCGGCCTGGTGCAGGCCTCGCGGCAGACGGTGCGCACGGAAGCATCCTACCGGATGCCCTTGCGAGAGGAAGGCTCGGAATTCGCCATCAATGTCGGGCTGACGGGAGCGGTTCTCGCAACAGGAGAACCGCTCATGCTCAACCGGTACGGGGACCTCCCAAACATTCCCCTGCCCGAGCTTGCCGAGAACTCAGTCATGGGTGTGCCCATCAAGAGTCACGGCAGGCTGGTGGGAGTGTTTGGCATCGGGGCATTCCCGCCCCGCAAGTTTCAGCGGCGAGACCTGGTCACGTTGCAGCTCTTCGCGCGGCACGCCGCCATCGCCATCGACAACGCCATGCGCTACCAGCGGGAAAAGAGCCGCAGCGAGCGCATGGCGCTGATTGCTCGCGTATCACGGCTGGTGTCCGCGGGGCTGGAGCCGGTGGAACTGGTGGCCACTGCGGCTCAGGTGATTCATGAGCAGCTCGGGTATCCAAACGTTGTGATTCCGCTGGTGGAAGGCAGTGAGCTCGTTTACCGCTCACACGCGGGGGCTTATCGCGAAATTTTCCGGGACGTATATCGAATGCCCGTTACTGAAGGCATCACGGGTGCGGCCGTGCGCACGCGATCTGTGATGCTCGTGAATGATGTCACCAAGGATGCGCGGTACGTGCCGCCACCCCTGCCTATCGATGTCACTTCGGAACTGGCCGTGCCCATCGTGCTGGGGCACGAAGTGTTTGGAGTGGTGAATATCGAAGGGCGCGTGTCGTTCGAGAAAGAAGATATCTCGAGCATCCAGGTCATCGCGGACCATCTCGCGGTCGCCATCAAGAACGCGCGACTATTCGATGATGCTCGCGAGGCCGCTGTCATGCGCGAGCGGCAGCGCCTCGCAAGGGATTTGCACGACTCGGTGACGCAGGTGCTTTCGAGCATCAGCCTGATGTCGCAGTCGCTCGTGGCGGCCTGGCGCAAGGACCCTGCGGAAGGCGAGCGGCGCGCCCATCGCCTCGAAGAGCTTTCCCAACTCGCGTTTGCCGAGATGCGCGCCCTGTTGCTGGAGTTGCGGCCCGTTGCCAACGACGCTGCGGCCAGCACCTCGCCGGGTGCGATCGCAGAAGTGGCGAGCTTCGGGCTGAAGCGCGCGCTACAAAGGTTGCTGGCGGTGCTGGCTCCGGAAGGCGTCGAAGTACACGTCGATTTTTCGAACTACCGTTACCAGGCCATCGAGCACGAAGAAGCTTTGTGCCGCATCTGCCAGGAAGCGGTGGCCAATGCCCTGCGCCACTCCGGCGCGCAGCGGCTCACGGTTCTGGCTCACGTGCTGGAGGGCGACCGGGTGCGCGTCGAGATTTTCGACGATGGCCAGGGGTTCGACGCGGAGACGCTCGCCGTCGCCGATCCGGCGCGAGGCGGCCTCGGCATGCAGACCATGCGTGAGCGCGCGAGTGCGCTCGGCGGCTGCACCACCATCGAGTCCGCGCGCGGCAAGGGCACGCGGGTCATCGTTGAACTCCCCCGGAGAGATAGATGAGTACGACTTCAAAGCCCCCCACCGACACGGCCAGCACGTTGCGCGTGATGCTGGTCGATGATCACGCCATCGTGCGGGAAGGGCTGCGGGCGCTGCTGCTGGAAGAAGGCAGCGGTATCAGCATCGTGGGTGAGGCTTCGAATGGCGATGAGGCTGTTGCGATGGTGGCGCGGTTGAAGCCCAACCTGATATTGATGGATCTGAAAATGCCGGGACTGCCCGCGCGGGATGCCATTCGCGTGATTCGCGCGCATGACCCGTCTGTGCAGGTGCTGGTGCTGACCAGCTATGTGGATGATCAGCAGGTGCAGGATGTGATCAGCGCAGGGGCGCTTGGGTATGTGTTGAAGGATGTTGTCAAAGCCGAGCTGCTGCAGGCCATGGCCACTGTTGCGCGCGGGGAGCCGTGGTTGCATGCGGAGGCACAGCGGCTTCTGGTGAATCGCATTCGGCGGCCCGTACAGTTCGATCCGCTTGAGTTGCTGACGGATCGGGAGCGGTCGGTGTTGAAGCTGCTGGCGCAGGGGCAGAGCAACCGGGTCATCGGCAAGACGTTGAGCCTGACGGAAGGCACGGTGAAGGGCTATGTCAGCAATATTCTCGCGAAACTGAAGCTGGAAGACCGAACCCAGGCCGCGCTGCTGGCTGTCAGACACGGCCTGGATCAGTGACGCGCAATCCTTCGCGCCGGGGGGCGGCTCATTTCGCCGTGGGCGATGAATCGCCTTTCGCGGGGTCGATTCTCGCTAGATTGATGGTGACGGGCTCGATGCCTGCCGATTCGATGGCCGCAAGCTCCCCTGCTGCGGGATTGCTCAGGGTGACTTCGCCTGCCGTGGCTTCAGCTGCCTGCGCACCGGCGCCGGCACCGGCACCGGCCTTCGGCTTCTTCACCTTTTTCGGTGGCCCATCGCTCAGCGAGAGGCTCTGAATCGTGCAGCGTCCATATCTCGGCACGATCACCGTGCTCCAGCGATCGAAGCTTCCCAACGGGTGCGTATCGAACCCGATCGCGTTCGCGAAGTTGAGCCCCAGGCACGTGCCCATGAACCGGGCGTAGTACCACTTGCGATGCACCGACTGCACCCACAACCCGCGGTCGCGATCCGGCTGCCAGTCCCGAATGCCGCCGTAGTTGGCGAACGGAATCGACGCCTCGACCAGCGCCGGTGTCGATTCGGCGAATGACACGCTCAGCGGCGCAGCGCAGAGCAGCGCCACGGCCAGGGCAGGAATCCCAGCCGATTGCGCAAACCGGGCGCGCACGGAATTCGATTTCAACTGTTTCAAACTTTTCATTTCCGAACCTCTTTCGTTTTGGGAGCTGCGCTGTGAGCCAGCGCCGCCTCCA
This sequence comes from Gammaproteobacteria bacterium, assembly GCA_040007735.1. Classification (GTDB taxonomy): domain Bacteria; phylum Pseudomonadota; class Gammaproteobacteria; order Steroidobacterales; family Steroidobacteraceae; genus JADGHX01. Next base: position 7,782 of record JBDTUL010000083.1, read on the forward strand.
TTCCATCCACCCAGCGTCGCAGGGCCGCGGTGGTTCTTTCGTACGAGGAGTCGTAGACGCTCTCGGCCAGGCCCGTCCGCGCCTCACGTTCCGCGGCCGCAGGGGTGCTTTGGTAGGTGTGCATCATTGCCTCCGCTCCGGGTTACAGACTCAGGCGGCGAGCAGTGAAGGCTGCACGCACATCGCAATCGCGCCGGCCAGGACCAGCAACGCGGTGGTGCCGAACAGCACTCCCGCGAACGCCTGCTCGAGCTTTGTGCGCCAGGAATTCAAACCGTCGCGCGTATGCATCGAAATCTCCTCAATCAGATGGTGTGTGGGAAACATCAGGACGGGAGGAATGATGGCGGCTGGGCGCAGGGGGCTCTGTCAACGGGTTGACACAACGGCGCGGGGTGGGGAAATGCCGGGTAAAGCAGCGCCCGATCCAGGCATGAACGGCTTGCGCTCGCGCACGCGGCAGCTCGACTGCGCAGGGGGTGTTCGGGAACGCCCGTCAGACCGCTCCTTCGGAGGCTCGGGAAAACGCCTCCTGCGTTTTCACGTCCCTCAACCCCCTTCGCAATCGATCCACCGCTCAATTGCAGTGGCGTTCATGCGGGTCGGCGGGAGGCCGTGGGTCTATCAGCCTTCTTGCGTGAGTTTCTGCAGCGCCTTCGCGTTCGTGATGGTTACGCTGCCGCGGCCCAGGTCGATCCAGCCGGCGGCTTTCCAGGTTTGCAGGTGCTGATTGACGATCTGGCGGGAGAGGCTCAGGAACTGGGCCAGCTCTTCCTGCGAGATGCTGAGGCGCGTGCCGCCGGGCGCTTCGCGGCCGTGCAGGGTTGCGAGGCTCAGCAGGCGTTTCGCGAGGCGAGCGGGCGCACCAAGGAGCGCCGAGTCTTCCATTTGCTCGGCCGTCCAGCGCACACGCTTGCAGAGCAGTTGAATGAGATGGGTAGCGAGCTGCGGCTCCGTTCGCAGCAACGCAAGGAAATCCTCACGCCGCAGGACCATCAGCTCCGACTTCGCAAGCGTGGTGGCCGTGGCGGTGCGCGGGCTGCCATCCAGCAACGCAATCTCACCGAACGCATCCCCGGGCTCCATGATGTTCAGGAACACTTCTTTCCCGCCGGGGAGGCTTGCGCTGATGCGAACGCGCCCTGTCATGACGCCGAACAATGCATCGCCCGGGTCGCCGCGCAAGAACACGGTGGCGCCCTCGTCATAGACGCGGCGGTTCGCAAGCGCGGTCACGCGCTCGATCGTGGCCTGCGAAAGGCCACGAAACAGGCTGTTGCGCTCGATGAGGGTTTTGGCGGTGAGGGCCACGGCGCAAAGTATAGCGGCTCGCGGCCATTCCCCGGGGCCCGGCACAGTGGCAGACTCGCGCCTGCCTTTTTGCGGCGGATCGGTCGAATGTCTCCTGCCATTGCACGGACAGCGTGGGTCTTTTTCGCATGCGCATTCGCCGCCCCGGCGCTCGCGCAATACGACGTCGAGGAAGATCGGCGCTTCTGGCTGCGCGCCCTGCTCGACGTGCGCCTGGTGAACGCCGGCCCGGCCACGAGCTGGACGGACAAGGGCTTCGGCAAGACCCGCTATGGCGGCAAGGCCAGCGGGGGCGGCTTCGAGCGGGAAACGCGTGCCGTACTGTCGCAATTCGCAGTCGAGGCCGGCGCCACGTTGCCGTGGGATGTCCGGGCTCAGGCACAAGTGAACGTGCAGCCGGATATCGCGGGCAATAACGAGCCGTGGCTCGTCGAAGCCCTGCTCCGCAAGGAATTCGGCGGTCCGCGCAACGGCTGGGGCATTCAGAGCGGCATCATGAACATGCCTTTCTCGCTCGAGCACGTGGGGCCGGCCTGGTCACCGGATTTCACCCTGTCGGCCTCCGCGCTGAACAGCTGGCTCTGGGAAGACATCAATCTCGCGGGCGTCGAAGGCGAATGGTGGCGCGTGACGAAGTCAGGCTTCCGGCTCGGCGCGCTCGCCGGCGCAGGCTACGGGCCTGATCAGCTCGGCCGCCTGCTCGCGCTGCGCGGCTGGGCACTGGGCGATGGCCTGAGCGGCGTGAATGGCGACCTGGCGCTGCCCGGCCGCAATGATCGCCTGGACATCTTTGACGAACGTGACCATCGCCCGGCCGTGTATTCGTGGCTCACCCTGAGCGATGAGCAGGAAGTCGCTTCACTCAAGGTGGGCTACCTCGACAACGAGGGCGATCAAACCGTCGACGGCGTGTGGCGAACGCACTTCAGCACGGTGGGTGTCACCGTTCATCCGCATCCGCGCATCGACGTGTTGGTTCAATACTTGAACGGCCAGGCGCACGTTGCCGCGCCGGCGAACGACTCTGCGATTCGCGCCTTCTACGCCCTGGTGTCTCACCACTACAAGCGGCAGCGATTGACGCTTCGTTACGACTCGTTCGCAGTGAACGATCTGGATGGCGGCCCTGTTTCCACTGGCGAGCGCGGCGATGGCTTCACGGTCGACTACATGATCGACATCGGATTGCGACACCGCGTGGCGCTGGAATACCTGCGCCTCAACAGCCGGCGAGCGGCGAGCCCCATCCCCGATCCCACACCCAATGGCTGGCAGCTCAGCTATCGCTTTCGGTACTGACTCATGCGCTCGTTCGTTCTGCTGATTCTTTTGTCATGCAGCCTTCAGGCCCACGCGGCGCCGGTGCTTTCCGGCCGTGTGCTAGGGGAGAACGGCAAAGGCGTCGCGGATGCGGTGGTGTTCGTGCAGTCGCCGATCCCTGGCGATGCCGGCGCGGCGGCGGGCTCGCACATGGCCGCCATGGACCAGATCGACAAGACCTTCGTGCCCGGCCTGCTGCCCATCATGGTGGGCACGAAAGTGAAGTTTCCGAATCACGACCAGATTCATCACCACGTGTATTCTTTCTCGCGCACGAAGAGCTTCGAGCTGCCGCTCTACAAGGGCGAAGACGCGCCTCCGGTGCTGTTCGACAAGGTGGGGGTAGTCAAAGTGGGTTGTAACATTCACGACTGGATGTCCGGCATCATCCTGGTGCTGCCCACGCCGTGGTTCGCGGTCACGGATGCGGAAGGCCACTTCGCGCTGAATGATCTGCCGCACGGCCGATACACGCTGGTAGCGTGGCACGAGCTCAGCAAGCTGAAACCCGAGCAGACCGAGCAGTCCGTGCAAGTGGGCGCGAACACTACCGATTTGAATTTCATGTTGCCGCTTTCGCCCGCGCGTGCACGCCCCGCCGTGCATGGAACCCGTCGCGAGCCATGAGGTGGTGGGCGCACAGCACCCTGCGCACCAAGATCTTTCTCGCGTTCTCTGCGCTGATTCTCGCCGTTCTGCTCGCAACCCTGTGGTTCACCCAATTGGTCGTGAGCCGCGAGGCGCAGCGAACGCTCACTCGTGAGCTGCTCACTACCGGGCAGGTGTTCGATCGGCTGCTGAAAGAGCGCGCGACGCGCCTGCAGACCAACTCGATTCTGCTCGCCAGTGACTTCGCATTGAAGCGCGTCATCGCCACCCACTTCGACGGCGCCACCTACGATGCGGATACGCTCGCCTCGGCCACGCTGAACTATCAGCGACGCATTGGCGTGGAGTTGTTCTGGATCACAGATGAGAGCGGCGTGCTGCTGGCGGTTTCGGAAGGCACCTCTGCAGCGCTGACACCGGGCCGCTCGATCGCAGACCTCTCGCCCCTGCGCGAAGCGCTTCAAACGCAGGAGGCGGCCTCCGCCATCACTGAGATCGATGGGAGGTTGTTCCAGGTGGCCGCCGTGCCGGTGTTCGGGCCCGACGTCATCGGCGTCCTGCTTCTCGGGCATGTCATCGACAACGCGCTGGCGGAACGTTTGAAGCAGGACACGGGTTCGGATATCTCGTTCCTGACCGAGACGCGAGTGTTTGCGTCATCCTGGCCGCAGGATCGATGGAAGCACTTCCTGCCCAGCGGCGCGACCCGCGCGGCCGTGTTGTCGCGCCCTGAGCCGCGGCCCATCTCGCTTCTGAACGTGGCGGGCGAGCAATATCTGTCGCTTGCCGTGCCGGTGGAAGCGCAGCTCCCGCACCTTCTCTATGCGCTGGTGCAAGGCTCTTACGACAAAGAACTCGCACCCCTGCGCAATCTGCGCTTGCGGATTGCGCTGATCGGCACGGTGGCATTGGGCTTCGCCCTGCTCGTGGTGGTGGGGCTGGCGGGCGGCATCATCGGGCCGGTGAAGACGCTGGTGGCCGGCATGCACGAAGTGTTGAAAGGGAACCTGCACTATCGGTCGAAGATCGACCGGCAGGATGAGATCGGGTTTCTCGCACGATCCTTCAATGAGATGGTCGTTGGGCTCGAGGAACGCGAACACATCAAAGACACCTTCGGGCGCTTCGTGTCGCGGGATGTGGCGGAGGCCGTGCTCGAGGGACGCATCCCACTCGAAGGCGAGCGACGTGATGTCAGCATCCTGTTTCAGGACATCCGCGGCTTCACGGCCCTGAGCGAGAAACTCGACCCCACCGCCCTGCTCCGCGTGCTCAACCAACTCTTCACTGAGGTGGTTGCGGCGGTGGAGGCCGAAGGGGGCGTAGTGAAGCAGTTCACCGGCGACGGCGTGATGGCGCTGTTCGGTGCTCCTCAGATGCGGGCGGATCATCCGGAGCGCGCCGTGCGCGCAGCGCTCGGTATTGTGAGCCGGCTCACGGGGCTGAACGTGGCGCTGGTTCAGCAGGGTGTGCCGGCGCTGCAAATCGGCATTGGCATTCATACCGGGGATGTCATCGCGGGGTTGATCGGCCCGGATGAGCGCGTCGAATACGGCGTTGTAGGAGAGCCCGTGAACCTCGCCAGCCGCGTGGAGGCCCTGACCAAGGAGCTGCCGGCCATCATCCTGGTGTCTCGGCAAATCGCCTCGCGCCTCGGGCCAGAGTTTGAGCTGGGGCGTACGGCGTTGTTGCCGGTAAAGGGCAAGACCCAGCCGGTCGAGGTGGTCGAAGTGCTGGCAATGGCAGCGAAGTAACACCGCTGTGTTGTTACGGGATACAGGCCTACAATCGGGACGCACTTCCGCCCGTTCTGGAGATGCGCCCATGTTCCTCAAGAACTGCTGGTATGTCGCTGCGTGGGACTACGAGCTCATCGATGGGAAGCTGCTGAGCCGCACGCTGCTCGAAGAGCATGTGCTGCTCTACAAAGGCGAAAGCGGCAAGGTGGTGGCCCTCACCGACCGCTGCCCGCATCGCGCGGCGCTGTTGTCGCAGGGGCGGCTGGAAGGCGACGCCGTTCGCTGCATGTACCACGGCATCAAGTTCGATGCATCCGGCCGCTGCGTGCAGATACCCGGCCAGGATCTGATCCCCCCCAAGATGCGCGTGCGCAGCTTCCCCGTCGTGGAGCGCGACCATCTCATCTGGATCTGGCCCGGCGATCCCGCGAAGGCTGACCCGTCATCGATCGTGGACTTTCCGTATCTCGGCGACCCGGCCTGGAAGGGCATTCCCGCCTACCTGCACTACGACGCCAACTACCTGCTCATTGTCGACAATCTCAGCGACTTTGCGCACCTGGCCTTCGTGCACACGCGGACGCTGGGCGGCTCTGAGGAATACGCCTATGCCACCAAGGCCATCGCCATCGAGCGGCTCGAGCGCGGCTTCAAGGTGGAACGCTGGCACATGAACAGCGACGCGCCGCCGTTCCATCGCAAAGTCATTTCAAACAAGAACGACAAGGTGGATCGGCGCAACCTCGCGCATATGTTCATCCCCGGCATTTTTTATATGGACACGCTGTTCGCGCCGGCGGGCAGTGGTGCGGAGAAAGGCAACGTCGACGGGGCCAGGCAATATCGCAACTGCCAGTTCATGACGCCCGAGACTCGCAGCAGCACTCATTTCTTCTGGGCGTATCTCAACAACTTCGAAAACGCCGACACAACCATTTCGCGCTCGCTGCTCGACAGCCTCATCGAAGGCTTCATGGAAGACAAAGCCATCATCGAGCGCCAGCAGAAAACGCTGGATCAGAACCCCGAAGTGCAGCTGCTGGCGATCATGGCGGATGCGCCGCTGGCGCACTTCCGGCGCGTGATGGAAAAGTTGATTCAGGCAGAACAAGGGGCAGAGGCGGCGACGGGGACGCATGCGTGAGTGACGTGGCGGTTGAGTGGCTCCTGCCCACGCACACGTGCACTCGCAGCTGAAGCATATGCAACTTGCGACGCTGCGCTACGCCGCTCGTGTCCAGTTGCACCGTCAGCGGCGCCGACTCAATGCGCCGGACGTGCGGCGGCATCAGTGCAGCTCGACGCCCTCGCCCGCCGACCAGCTCTGCAGCGTCATCCAGACAACCGCCTTGAGGATGTGCTCGCACTCGCCTTCGCATTCGCTGCATTCCCAGCGAGCCCCGTGCGCATCCCGCACGAGCGTCACCTCGACGCCGCCCACTTCGAAACTCTGGTTGCCTTTTTTCATGTCCGGATGAAGGATGCGGCACCGGAGAGGTTCGCGCAAGAAAACCCGGGCGAACAGTAGTGGCGCTTCCGCCGTACTGTATGCGCCGATCACTCCGCTACGGAGCGCACCGATGGAACAGAAACGCAAAGTCGTGCCACCCATCTACCTGTTGTTGACGCTGTTGCTCATGGCGGCGCTCAACTGGGTGTTTCCCATCGCGCGCATCATTCACCCTCCGCTGACTTATCTGGGCATCGTGCTCATCTTTGTCGGACTGGTGGTTGGCGGAAATGCATTCCGCGGATTCGTGCGGGCCGGCACCCCGGTAATCCCGTTCGAGCGCTCCACTGCGCTCGTCACCGGCGGCTCGTATCGCTTCACCCGCAATCCCATGTATCTCGGAATGGTGCTCTTACTGCTCGGAGTGGCGGTGCTGTATGGAACGGTGGGACCTTTTCTGCCCATTCCGCTGTTCGTATGGGTTATCCAGGCGCGCTTCGTTCTGGGCGAAGAACGATTCCTGGAAGAATTGTTCGGAGAAGAATTCCTCGCTTACAAGCGGCGCGTGCGGCGGTGGATATAAGGTCACAGTTTGTGACCTTAAAGCGGCGCACTCCTTTGTGCTGAGGCGGTGGAGCTGATCATCAGGAGATCGTTCGTACGAAAGTGACGATCCTTCCGGTGCAAACCCGATTCGTACAAACGGACGAGGCAACGGGAAAAAACACGCGGTAGAATCCGCTCAATCTTCACACTTGGCGACTTAAGGACGAGCCGCATACTCATCATGAGCAGATCAGCAGGCGCCCACGCGCGCGAGATCGAAGAGGTCGACATGGAACGCAGCACAAGCAAGCTCGAGTCCGATGTCGCGCATATTCAGCGTGACGTCGCGGAAACAAGAGGCGACATCCGCGACTTGCGCGGCCAACTCACAGACACGAACAAGTCGATCGCGGCGATGAGCGCCCGGACGGACGAATCGTTCAAAGAGGTCCGTCAATCGATCGGAGAGCTCAGAGATGAGACCAAAACGGCCATTGCGGAGCTCAGAGACGAGACGAAGACGGCCACCGCGGCACTTCGCGTCGAAACAAAGGACGG
>JBDTUL010000084.1:0-15132 GCA_040007735.1 Gammaproteobacteria bacterium
GCTGCAGGGGCCTTCCGGGCACCGGCCGCTGGACCGGTCCCTCGGAGCCTCGTCAAAAAGCGTCCCTGCTTTTTGACGTGCCCTCCGGGCCCCTGCAGCGAGCCCGGCTCCTTTCGTTCCAGGTAGGGCCGTCTTCGTCCTCGGTAGGGGCTTTTGGACTCGTGTATCCTGCCCGTCCCCGCAAACGCCTGAGATTCCAGCCTTTTCCCGTATGGATGAGCTCTATAACGCAGCGGCCGTCGAGCGCGCCGCGCAGAACGACTGGACCGCACGCAATGCTTTTCGCACCAGCGAAGACACTTCGCGTGAGAAGTTTTACGCGTGCTCGATGCTGCCGTATCCGTCGGGCAAGCTGCACATGGGCCACGTCCGCAACTACACCATCAACGATGTGATGTATCGGAGCCTGCGCATGCAGGGCCGTAACGTGTTGATGCCGATGGGCTGGGATGCGTTTGGTTTGCCCGCCGAGAACGCGGCCATCGAGAAAAAGATCGCGCCTGCCGCGTGGACGCGCGCGAACATTGCGGACATGAAGGCGCAGATGCAGCCGCTCGGGCTGGCGTTCGACTGGGCTCGCGAAGTAGCCACGTGCGACCCGAGTTACTACCGCTGGAATCAGTGGCTGTTCCTGAAGATGCTCGAGACAGGCGTTGCGTACCGCAAGACGCAGGTCGTGAACTGGGACCCCATCGACAACACCGTGCTCGCGAACGAGCAGGTCATCGATGGCCGCGGCTGGCGCTCGGGCGCCCTTGTCGAGAAGCGCGAGATTCCGGGTTACTACCTGGCCATCACGAAGTACGCGGAAGAACTCCTCGACCACACCCAGCACAAGCTCGAAGGCTGGCCGCACCAGGTGCGGACGATGCAGGAAAACTGGATCGGCCGCAGTTACGGCGTGAACTTCGGCTTTCCGTATGAGCTGAAAGGCAACGTCACAGACCTGCCGGCCAAAGGCCTGCTGCGCGTCTTCACCACGCGTGCGGACACGATCATGGGTGTCACGTTCGCCGCGTTGGCGGCCGAGCACCCATTGGCTACGCATCTGGGGCGCACGAATCCGAAGCTCGCTGCATTCATCGAGGAGTGCAAGCAAGGCGGCGTGGCGGAAGTTGATGCCGCCACCGTTGAAAAGAAAGGCGAGCCAACCGGCTTCTACGTCACGCATCCGCTCACGGGCGAGCGCGTGGAAGTGTGGGTGGGCAACTACGTGCTGATGGGTTACGGCGAAGGCGCCGTCATGGGCGTGCCGGCGCACGACGAACGCGACTTCGCGTTTGCGAAGCGCTATGGGCTGCCCATCAAACAAGTAATCCGTCACACGCAGCCGGGCTTCGAGTTCAGCACGAGCGAATGGCAGCCGTGGTACGGCGAGAAGGAAGCTGGCGTCTGCGTGAACAGCGGCAAGTACGACGGGCTGGGCTACGAAGCCGCCGTCGACGCCGTCTCTGCGGACCTGAAAGCCAAAGACGTTGGCGAGAAGCAGGTTCGGTTCCGCCTGCGGGACTGGGGCATCTCGCGTCAGCGCTACTGGGGCACGCCCATCCCCATCATTCATTGCGAAGCGTGCGGCGCCGTGCCGGTGCCGGAGAAAGACCTGCCGGTCATCCTGCCGGAAGATCTGATCCCCGACGGCAGCGGCAACCCGCTGAACAAGGACGAGCGGTTCCTGAAGTGTTCCTGCCCCACGTGCGGCAAGCCCTCGCGACGCGAGACGGACACGATGGACACGTTCGTCGACTCGTCCTGGTACTACATGCGCTACTGCTGCCCGGATGCGGATCGCATGGTCGACGAGCGCGTCGACTACTGGATGCCGATGAACCAGTACATCGGCGGCATCGAGCACGCCGTCCTGCATCTGCTGTACGCGCGGTTCTGGACCAAAGTGATGCGCGACCTGGGGCTCGTGAAGTTCGATGAGCCGTTCACGCACCTGTTCACCCAGGGCATGCTGCTGGCGGAATGCTTCTATCGCGAGGAAGCGAATGGCCGCAAACGCTGGTACTACCCGGCGGAAGTGGACGTTCAGTACGACGAGAAGGGCCGCCCCGTGGGCGCCGTGGCGCTGGACGATCGCCAGCCTGTCCTGTTCGGCGGCATCGAGAAGATGTCGAAGAGCAAGAACAACGTCGTCGAGCCGCGAGACATTATCGAGCGCTTTGGCGCCGACACAGCTCGCGCGTACGTCATGTTTGCAGGCCCTCCCGCAGAAAGCGCCGTGTGGTCGGACTCCGGCGCTGCCGGTGTACAGCGCTTCCTGCGTAAGCTGTGGGCCACGTGCCGTTCCTTCGAGGCGGCGAGTCAAGGTTCGATAGAGCAACGCTTTGCGACCGTCAACCAGGCCGCGCTCACTCCGAAGCAAGCCGCCGTGCGCCGCGCCGTGCATCTTTCGCTGAAGCAAGCGCTGCACGACTATGCGCGCATTCAGTACAACACCATTGTGTCCGCCTGCATGAAGATGCTGAACAGCATCGAGACAGACGATGCTCGAAGCAGCACGCCGCTGGCGTTCGAGTCCATCGGCATCCTGTTGCGCGTGCTTTATCCCATCGCGCCTCACATCTCGCAGGTGCTTTGGAACGAGCTGGGTTTCGGCGCGCGTCGCGGAGATATTCTCGACACGCAATGGCCGGCGGTCGACGACGCCGCGTTGAAGCAGGAAGAAGTGGAAGTCGTCGTGCAGGTGAACGGCAAGCTGCGCGGCCGAGTCATCATTCCCGCGGATGCGGACGACGCAGCGGCCAGTGCCGCGGCGCTGGCGGATCCCGGAGTTCAGAAATTCATCGAGGGGAAGCCCGTGCGGAAAGCCATCTTCGTGCGTGGAAAGCTTTTGAATCTGGTCGTATGAGCACGCTCAATTCATCGGCAACCCCGGCCTTCAAGCGCGCGCTAACCGTTGTAGCCCTGGCCACGGTGCTGCTCGTCAGTGCGTGCGGTTTCCGCTTGCAGGGGCGTACTCCGCTGCCGGCGGCGCTTGCGTACACTTACGTCATCGCGCCGGACAAGCAGAGCGATTTCGTGCAGGGCCTGCGCAAGTCGCTCATCGCGTCGGGTGCGAAGCTCGCACTGGACGGCGAAAAGGCTAGCGGCACTGTGCGCATTCTCACGGACGACGTGACGCAGAAAACGCTCTCGGTGTCCGCCAATAACATCCCGCGCGAATACGAGCTCACGTACATCGTGGAGTTCTCAGTGACCGCGGGGGGCAATGAAATTCTGGCGCCGCAGAAAGTGTCCGTCACGCGCAACTACAGCTTTAGCGAGCGTGCGCTGCTGGCGAAGGAAAACGAAGAAGCCATTCTGCGTGAGGGCATGGCGCGCGATCTCGTGGATATCGTGATGCGCCGTCTGTCGAGTCTGTGACCGGCGAGCGAGACGTTTTGCTACTGGGTTCCGTCGATCGCATTGCCCTGGCGATGCTCCTGCATCGCTACGGCCTCGATCTCGTGCTGCTGTCGCCGGATGAGGTCATCCCCGGCTCCTATTGGGGAGACAGTGAGGCGGGGCTGCAGCGAAACCGGCTCTATGCGCGGCTCGATACGCCCGTGCATTCGGTGCTCCACGAAGCCAGTCACTATGTGTGCATGTCGCCCGAGCGGCGGGTCGGGCTCGACCGCGATGCCGGCGGTGACGACCCCGAAGAAAATGCAGTCTGCTATTTACAGATTCTGCTCAGCGACGAGCTGCCGGGCGTGGGCCGCGAGCGTCTCTGCGCGGACATGGACGCCTGGGGCTACACTTTTCGTCTCGGCAGCGCCCGCACCTGGTTCGAGTCGGATTCGGACGACGCACGCATCTGGTTGGTCGATTCGGGCGTACTAGACCAGAGCAATCGACCCACAGGCTCGCTGCGATGCTGAGAATTTACTGGATGGCGGCCCGGCTGGGCATCATCGCGCTGGCGGCCGTAAGCTCTGCCTGCACCACCCTGTCGTTCGCCATTGCGAACGTGCCCGCGTCCTTCGGGGCCTATGACCGCACGGCCGATCTGACGTACGGCACGGACCCGCGTCAGAAGCTGGATGTCTACGTGCCTCAGCAGAAGGGCGAGAACCGTCCGGTGGTCATTTTCTGGTACGGCGGCTCGTGGACCGAAGGCAGTCGTTTGTCGTATCGCTTCGTTGGCGCGGCGCTGGCGGAGCGTGGCTTCGTCACCGTGCTGCCGGACTACCGGCTCTATCCCAAGGTGAAGTTTCCCGAGTTCCTCAACGACGGTGCGCAGGCGGTGGCCTGGGTTCAGCAGCACGCGCGGGAATTTGGCGGTGACCCGCAGCGGGTCGTGCTGATGGGTCACTCCGCGGGCGGGCACATGGCGGCCTACCTGGCGCTCAACCGTGAGTTCCTGGCGAAGTCGGGCGCGAAGCCGGAGTGGATTGCCGGGTTCGTTGGGTTGTCGGGTCCGTACGTGCTCGTCCCCAACACTCGTGCGTTACGCACCAACTTTTCGAGGCCCTACACTGAGGCCGACTGGCAGCCGCTGCGCTTCGTGACGCACGAATCGCCGCCGGGCTTCCTGGCGCATGGGCTGAGCGATCACCTGGTGTCAGTGGCCCAGACCGAACAGCTGCGGGACGCGTTGCGCATGAACGATGTGCGCGTGGAAGCGCATCTGTATCCGGGCCTCGGGCACGCGGATACCGTGGCGGCGTTGTCGATTCCGGCGCGCAATCGCGCGCCGGTTCTCGATCAGGTGTCGGACTTCATTCGCAGCGTTACTTCTTCGTCGCCGGCGACCGCGCAAAACGATCTGCCGCGCCGATCAGCTCGCTGGTGATGCCCACTTCGAACGCGGAGTGACCGGCATCTGGCACGATGCGCAGGTCGGCTTCCGGCCAGGCCTTGTGTAGATCCCACGCGCTGCGCGCTGGGCACACGATGTCGTATCGCCCTTGCACGATGACCGTGGGAATGTGGCGAATGCGGCCCACATCCTCGATCAGCTGGTTGTCACTGCGCAGGAAGCCGCGGTTCACGAAGTAGTGACACTCGATGCGCGCGAAGGCACCGGCGTAGGCGCCGTCCTCGCGAAACTTCGTCACATAGTTGGGGTTCAGGCGCAGATAGCTGGTGGCGCCTTCCCACACCGACCAGGCCACCGCCGCCTGGCGGACCACTTCCTTGTCGCCGCTCGTGAGGCGCTTGTAATAGGCGGCCATCATGTCGCCGTGCTCGGATTCCGGAATCGCCGCCGCGTACTCTTCCCACAGCTCGGGGTAGAGGGAGCCGGCGCCCTGGGGGTTCTGATAGAACCATTCGAGCTCGGAACGGCGCAGGAGGAAGATGCCGCGCAGGATCATCTCAGTGACGCGATCGGGGTGTGTTTCCGCATAGGCCAGCGCGAGCGTGGAGCCCCACGAGCCGCCGAATACGAGCCACTTGTCGATGCCGAGGTGTTCGCGAACTCGTTCGGTGTCCGCGACCAGTTCCCATGTTGTGTTCGCCTCCAGGCTTGCAAGCGGGCGGCTCTTGCCGGAGCCGCGCTGGTCGAACAGCACGATGCGATAGCGCTTGGGGTCAAAGAAGCGGCGCATCTTCGCGTCGGTGCCGCCGCCCGGGCCGCCGTGCAGGAACACCACAGGTTTGCCGCGGGGGTTGCCGCTTTCCTCGTAATAGATTTCGTGCACGTCGGAGACGCGCAGATAGCCGTGTTTGTAGGGTTTGAGAGAGGGATAGAGCTCGCGGAGTTTGGGAGAGCCGGTTGTACGCGCCGCTGCTGCGCGTGATGGCGCGCTTCGGGCGGCCGATTTCGCTGGGGCCGATTTCACTGCTGCTGATTTTTTGTGCGCGCCGGCCGGCGGCGCTCGGAGTGCCGACGCCTTGCCTGCAGCGGCCTTCTTCTCAGCGAGTTTCGGCTCGGCGCGGACGGGCGAGCTTCCTGCGGGGCGCGTTCTCGACGACTGGCCGTACAGCAAGGAGCGGCCGCGTTTGCGCGATGCTTTGGGTTTGCGCGCACTCTTTTTGCCGCGCGCCGGGGCACGTTTACCTGAGGCCCTCTTCACGGCACGTCCTCCAGCGACAGCTGGCGGCCTCCGACCAGATGCACATGCAGGTGGTAAACCTCCTGCCCCCCGTGCTGGTTGACGTTCACCACCAGCCGATACCCATCCTCGGCAATGCCTTCTTTCTTCGCCAGGTCCCGCGCCACCGTGAACAGATGCCCGATCAAAGGCTCGTCCTCGTTCGCAATGTCGTTCACCGTGGGAATGGGTTTCAACGGCACGATCAGGATATGCACTGGCGCGCGCGGCCGAATGTCGCGAAACGCAACCACCCGGTCATCCTTGTAAACAAAGTCCGCCGGCAACTCACCGGCAATGATGCGTTCGAACAGCGTCGGCATGGGCGCCCCTCAATACTGATAAAGGTCGACCTTACCTGCACTGAGTGCGTACGCGGCGATGCCAAGCGGAGTGGTTCGGTCTTCGACGCGCATCTTACCCGTAACCCAATACGCCTCGTGAATCGCGGCCTCGGGAATGCCGGTAGCGCTGGTGACATACACCATCTGGTTCGGCGGAGGCGGAGGCACGTGAATGCACGCGCCAATGTATGGCACCAGGAAGAACTCCGTGATCAATCCATTGCGCGGGGTGCCAATCGGCACCACGAATCCGGGCAAGCGAACCGTCAGGCTGGCCAGGTCTGCATTGACCGTGGTGGTTATCTTCTGCACGGCTGGCGGCCCGCCTTCACCGAGGGGCCCGTGAACGGGAGGCGGTGCCACAGCGCTGTAGTGTGAGCGTTCGTTCTCCGGCAGCAGATCTCGCCAGTCCACGTCGAGCACTTCGCCGGGCTTTTGCACAGGCTTGCCGGGCTTGGCGGTCGCCTTGTCCGATTTGGTTGCGCCAGCCTTCGGCTTGACCGCCGGGGGCTTGGCCGCTGTGGAGTTGACCGATTTTTTCGCAGGGCTGACGGCTCGAGGCGTGGCCGCCTTTGCCGCGGTGGGCCGGGCAGGGTCGGCGGCAGCCGCCACGGCCACCGTAGCCGCCCATACCAGGCAGCACGCGGCGCAGGCCGATAAAAACACACTCCCTTTCATGGAGCGCAATATCCAACATCGGCTGGCCGCAAGCCAAGCAACTCAAGGATAATCCGCCGCCCAGTCGTTACTTTGTCCGATCCACCCGTTGAAGCTCACCCCCGACACCCTCGCGTCCCATCTGGAGCAAAAGCTCCTGCCGGCCTATCTGATCTCGGGCGACGAGCCGCTGCTCATCGCCGAAGCGGCCGACGCAATCCGGGCGCGTGCGCGCGCGGTCGGCTTCAGCGAGCGCGAAACGCATTTCATGGAGCGCGGCTCGGACTGGAACGATGTGCGCGCGTCGGCGAACAACCTGTCGCTGTTCGCCGAGCGGCGCATCGTCGAAATCCGCATGCCCAGTGCCAAACCGGGCACCGCCGGCGGCGCTGCACTGGTGGCGCTCCTGGAATCGAAAGACGCGGACCGCCTGCTGCTCATCACTACACCGCGGCTAGATCGCGACGCGCAGGGTGCGAAGTGGGTCAGTGCAGTGGAATCGGTGGGCGCGTGGGTGCAGGCGTGGCCCGTCGATGCGTCGAAGCTCATCGCATGGCTGCGTGTGCGCTGCCGCCGCCTGAAACTGAATGCCGACGACGACGCGCTTGCGCTGCTCGCGGAGCGCACTGAGGGCAATCTGCTGGCCGCACATCAGGAAGTGCAGAAACTCAGTCTTCTCGTTCGCAAAGATCGCATCACTGCGGAAGACGTGTTGAGCAGCGTCGCGGATAGTGCGCGGTTCGATGTGTTCCAGCTCGGTGAATGTGCTCTGTCCGGCGACACGGCGCGCACGCTACGCATTCTCGACGGTTTACGTGCAGAAGGTGTGGAGCCCACGCTCGTCCTGTGGTCGCTGTCCAAAGCCACTCGCGATCTCTGGGCCGCGATGACGTCCGGCGGGCAGGCGCGCGCCTGGCCCCGCCCGACCGCCGGGCTCGAGCAAGGTAGACGCCGCGCGCCACAGCTTTCGTTTCCGCGGCTCGCGGCCCGCGCCGTGCGCGCGGACCGCATGATCAAGGGTCGCCAGGGGGGCGATGCCTGGGATGAAATGGCCCTGCTGGCTGCCGATATTTGCGCACGGCCCGTGCTTTGCGCGCCCCGAAGCATGCTCAAATAGCGGCCAATGCAACCCATCGGCATCTTTGGCGGCACCTTCGATCCCATCCACTACGGCCATCTGCGCACGGCGTTCGAGCTGTGGCAGGAGCTGCGGCTGGCCGAGGTGCGCTTCCTGCCCGCCGGCAACCCGCCGCACCGCGTGGCGCCGCACGTCAGCGCCGATCTGCGGCTGGCCATGGTCCGGGCTGCGGTCGCGGACGAGAAATGCTTCGTGGTGGACGATCGGGAGGTGCTCCGCACCGGCATGTCTTATACCGTCGACACACTCATCGAGCTGCGCTCGGAACTGCCGGAGCGCTCCTTGTGCCTGATTCTCGGCATGGACGCGTTCCTCAGCATGCCGAACTGGCATCGCTGGCGGGAACTGTTTGATCTCGCACACATCGTGGTGGCGCACCGGCCCGGCTGGAAGGCGCCCACGCTGGGGCCGCTCGGCGAGGTTATGGTGGATCGGGGCACCGGCAGCGTACGGGACTTGCATGAGAACAAGTCCGGCCGCATCTATATCCACGCCGGGACCCAGCTCGAGATTTCGTCCACCGACCTGCGCCAGGTCTTCACCTCGGGGCAGGACCCTCGATATCTCGTGCCAGAGGAAGTCCGCAAGATCATTCGCGAAACGGGGTGCTATGCTCCCCATCGCTCGTAGGCGGTTTTTCGTAGTGCCGGCCCGGGCGTAGCTACGCGGAAAAGCAGGCGACAAAAACCGCGCTTTTTGTCGCCGGAAGCGAAACTGATATCCGAAAAAAGCGCCGCAGGCGACTTTTTTCCAATAGACAATAGGAGAGACACTCCCGCACATGACCACCCGCACTCGCTCGCGCCGCGTTCCCGAACGTGGCTCGCCACTGGAAGGTGTCGTAACGGCCGCTCTGGATGACATGAAGGCCGTCAATGTAAAGGTGATGGACGTGCGGGGGCTCACCGATATTGCGGATGTCATGGTGGTCGCCTCGGGCAATTCCGATCGCCACGTGAAATCGATCGCGGATCGCGTCATCGAGAAGGCCAAGGAATCCGGTCACCGTCCCCTCGGCGTCGAAGGCGCTCGCGAAGGCGAGTGGGTGCTCGTGGATCTGCACGACATCGTAGTGCACGTCATGCTCCCCCGCGTTCGCGAGTTCTATAGCCTCGAGCGCATGTGGGAAACCGAAGCCGCGCCCGTGCCGCCTGTGGTGGCAGTCGTCTCGCCGGCATCTCCGGCGCCGCGCGCCAAGTCCAAGTCCGGCACTCGTGCGAAAGCCGCTCCGCGCAAGCGGGCGCCGGCTCGCCGCAAAACCTCTCACTAACATCGCGCACGCCGCGCTGTCAGCGTGCGTATCCGCGTGGTTGCAATCGGCTCGCGCATGCCGGCCTGGGTGCGCGAGGCGGTTGACGACTATCTCAAGCGTTTCGGCACGGCGCTCCGTGTCTCTCTAGTTGAAATCGAAGCGGGCACCCGTAGCGGGAGCAGCTCGCGGCGGGCCATCGAGATCGAAGGCGAGCGATTGCTCGCCGCCGTTCGCAAGGACGAGTACGTGGTGGCGCTCGATGAGCGCGGCACTGAAATGACAACCAAGGCACTGGCTGCGTGGCTCGGCACACGCATGCAGGACGGGCGCGATCTCGCATTGCTGATCGGCGGGCCCGATGGGTTCGCGCCGCCCGTCTTCGAGCGTGTGGATTTCAAATGGGCGCTGTCGAAGCTCACGTTTCCGCATGCGCTCGTTCGCGTGGTGCTTGCAGAACAGCTCTATCGCGCGCATAGCTTGCTGAACAATCACCCCTATCACCGCGAGTAGGGACGGAGTCGCAAGTGAAATCTTGGTCGGCGCGTAGCGCCGTTATCCGTACGGGGTCGCTTCGATCCCCGTTGAACCCCGGGCGCAGCCCATGATCAGGCTTGCGTCCGTGTCGCCACGACGACGTGAGCTTCTTGCCCAGATCGGCGTGCCTCATGTCATCGCCGGTGCAGACATTGACGAGACGGTCCTGCGCGGTGAGCTGCCGCATGACTACGTGGTGCGCATGGCGCGAACCAAGGCACTGGCCATCTGGAACCAGGATCAATCGCTGCCCGTGCTCGCGGCCGATACCACGGTGGTGTTGGATGGCGTCACGCTCGGTAAGCCACGAGATCGGGACGATGCGCTTCACATGCTCGCGCGCCTGTCGGGCCGCACCCATGAAGTACTCACTGCAGTCGCGCTCGTGGTTCGCCACGCGCTGACTCTGCGCGTCAGCGCCAGTGCCGTGCGGTTTCGCAAGCTCATGCCGGAAGAGTGCGCGGCCTACTGGCAGACCGGCGAGCCGCGCGATAAAGCTGGCGCCTATGCGATACAGGGTCGCGCTGCGGTGTTCATCGAATCCGTCAGTGGTAGCTATTCCGGCGTGATGGGGTTGCCACTGTTCGAAACCACCGAGCTTCTCCGGCAGGGCGGAGTCTCGTATTGGTGCACAATGGACGCATGACTGTCGAAATCCTCGTAAACGCCACGCCGCGCGAAACCCGTGCCGCAGTGCTCGAAAATGGCGTTCTGCAGGAAATTTATATCGAGCGGGTCAGCCGCCGCGGGCTGGTCAGCAATCTCTACAAGGGTCGGGTCTCACGCGTGCTGCCGGGCATGCAGGCCGCGTTCGTCGATATCGGGCTCGAGCGCACCGCGTTCCTGCACGCCGCGGATATCGCGTACACCCGGCCGGACGACACGGTCGTCGCGCTCCCCACGGTGGATGACATCCGCCGTCTCGTGAACCAGGGCGATGACATTCTCGTCCAGGTCATCAAAGACCCCATCGGCACCAAGGGTGCCCGGCTCACCACGTTCGTCGCCTTGCCGTCACGCTACCTGGTGTTCATGCCACGCGGTGAAGGCGTTGGGGTTTCCTCGCGCATTGAACAGGAAGCCGAGCGTTTGCGCCTGAAGACGGCCATCGGCGAGCGCTTGCGCAAGATGGAAACGGGCGGCTACATCGTGCGAACCGCCGCGCAGGGCGTTTCGGTCGAGAGCCTCAACGAAGACATGGCCTACCTCGACAAGCTGTGGGCGCACGTGCGCGAGACAGCGTTGGGCGCGAGCCCGGGTGAGATCGTTCATGAATATCTGCCGCTCACGCTTCGCATGCTTCGGGATGAGCTGGCGCGCGGCGTGAGCCGTGTGCAGGTGGATTCGCCGCGGGAGCACGCGCGCATGTCCGACTTCGTAAAGAATTTCATTCCCGGTGCAGTCACCAACCTCGAGCTCTACACCGGTCAGCGCCCCATCTTCGACCTGCACGGCATCGAAGAGGAAATCACCAAGGCACTGGATCGCAAGGTGCCCCTGAAGTCCGGCGGACATCTGGTCATCGACCAGACCGAGGCGATGACCACGATCGATGTGAACACCGGCGCCTATGTCGGCAGCCGCAATCTCGAAGAGACCATCTTCCGCACCAATCTAGAGGCCGCCGTGGCCATCGCGCGGCACCTGCGCCTGCGCAATCTCGGCGGCATCATCATCATCGACTTCATCGACATGCAGGATGAGTCGCATCGCCGCCAGGTGCTGGGCGCGCTCGAGCGCGCGCTCGCCGGGGACCGGGCCCAGACGCACATCGTCAGTCTCTCGCCGCTCGGCCTCGTGGAGATGACGCGCAAACGAACCCGCGAAAGCCTGGAACATCTGCTGTGCGAGCCCTGTCCTGGTTGTGAAGGCCGCGGTTTCGTCAAAACACCCGAGACCGTGTGCCACGAGATTTTTCGCGAGATAGTGCGACAGAGCCGACAGTTTGCGAGCAAGGAGCTGCTGATACTCGCCCATCGGGACGTGGTGGATCGCCTGCTCGATGAGGAATCCTCGGCGCTGGCGGAGCTCGAGCCGCAGGTCGGCCGCCCCATCCGCCTGCAGGCCGAAGCGCTGTACGGGGTGGACCAGTACGACGTCGTGATAGTTTAGTTTTACCCCGGCTTCCGGAGGCCCGGCCTCGCACACGCATGACGCCCGGCGACGCGCATGACCCTGATCGATCTCTCGCGTTGCCTGGCAGGCTGCCAGGCTCGCGAACGCCGCCGCGCACCCCTTTTACGCGCAGGCCCTGGTTACGCAGCGCCATCCTCGCCGGCCTCGCCCTCGCATCCTTCGCCTCAATTTTTCTCATCGCCTACGAGCTGGCGCGTGCACGGGTGCCAGAGCATCGTGCGGCCCTCGAGCGGCTCGTTCGCGCTCACACCGGCCTCGACGTGCGCTTCAACGAGCTGGGCTTCCGCTGGGGCTGGTACGGCCCCGAAGCAGTGTTCCGGCGCGTGGAGCTCGGCGAGCCGGGCCGCTCGAACGTGCTGCTGCGGGCACCGGAGCTCATCGTGGGGTTCGATGCCTGGCGCACGATGCAAACGGGGCAGCTCGCCGCCGGGCGAATCACACTGGTGGCGCCGGACATCGATCTGGAGCGGTTTGCGCGCAGCCGGAGCGCGCCGGCGGGGGAAGGCACCATCCCTTTGCAGTCCGCTGCTGATGCAACCTCCAGCCGGGCTCGGTTGCTGAGACGCTGGCGTGGAGGCCGAATCGACCTGCAGGGAGGAACGCTTCGCCTTCCGGGTCTCGCCGGTGCGCCGGGTCCCATTACGCTGCAAATCCGCCGGGCCTCGCTTCGACACTCCGATGATGAATGGAACGGCTTCGGGCTCGTCTTCCTGCCTGAGCGCCTCGGGCGCACCGCGCGCGTCATCGTGCAGCTTCAGGGCAATCTCAACCAGCCGGAGACGCTGAACGGCGCGCTCCGCTTCGACGGCACGCGCGTGGCGTTCGGGGGTTGGCGGGATGTGCTGAGTGCCGCGCCCACTCTCGCGCGCAGTCTTCCAACCACGGGCGGTGGCGATGTCAGCCTTCATTTCACGCTGAAGAATGGCCGCGTGGATAAAGCCGACGGCCAGGTCAAGGCAAACGATGTGTCCTTCGACACACCACCGTGGCTAGATCCGGCGCCGCATGCGCTCGCGTCACGCAGCAGGCTGCGCCTCGAGTATGTGTCTGCAGACTGGCGCTTCATTCGGCGCGGCGACGGTGGACAGCTTCAGGTGGAACAACTCGTGTTGAGTCGTGAGGAGAAGAGCTCGCCGCTGCCTCGCCTCTCGATGGAATTTTCGCCCGGACGTTTACATGGTGTGCTCGCTCGCGCACCACTGCGTTCGGTGGGCTCTCTCGCGCGATGGCTTGCGCCGCAGCTCGTGCCGGAAGGCATCGTGCTCACCGGCTCAGCGGAAGATGTCGATTTCGACTGGAACACCGCGCGGCCCCTGGGCGAGCGGCTCGCCGCCAGCGCGCGCGTGAGCGATGCCAGTGTCGCAGCAGACTCGGGAAGGTTTCAGGTGAGCGGCCTGCACTCGCAACTCCTCGCGAGCGAGAATCGTGTCGTCGTCGAGCTGAATTCGCCGCACGCGGCGCTCGAATGGCAAGGCACGTCCGCGCAGTCCCTTGAAGCCGTGAAGCTTGCTTCTGTTCTGCAGATCAATCGATCAGCTTCGGGGTGGACGCTCGAGACCTCGCGGCTGAGCATCGATCACGACATTGGTGAGCTCGTGCTGCGGGGTTCGCTCACGAGCGATTCTTCGAGTGCGGTTCCCGTGCTCCTCGCGAGTGGCAGCCTCGCGCATGCGAATGTGTTGAAGCTGCAGACACTGTTCGCCGGGGACCTGCCACGCGCATTCGGTGACGCCGCGGCCCGATTGAGCGGCGGCGAAATCGAGGATGCGAGATTCGAGCTGGCCGGCCCGCTGGATGCCGCGTCTGCGCAAGCGGGCATTCCTGTCGCGGACTCGAACTACCTCTTCAAGGGCTCGCTCAACTTGCGCGACGCGCAGCTGGCCGCGGAAGGGCCGTGGCCCGAAGTGCAAGCGCTCGATGCGAAGGTGGATTGGGCCGGGCCGCGCATTCATGCGGTGGTCGACGAGAGCCAGGCGGGCGCGTTCCAGTTCGACACTGTGGATGCGCAGTGGGATGCGAGCGGTCGTAGCGCCTCGCGCATCGCGGGCCACGCGCGTGCGCGTCTCGAGGAGGCACTTGCGTGGCTTCGAGCGCATCCTGAATTGCAGGAACATGCCCCACACGTTCAGGATTTGGTCGCACGCGGCGATGCCTTGTTCGACTTCGACGTGGTCGTTCCCGCCTATATCGCCCTGGCACCGCGCGCCACGCCGCCGCAAACACGCACGCGCATCGCTGTCGTTCTGGAGGGGGTGCAATTCAAACTTGCGCCCGAGCTGCCTCCGGTCGAGTCACTACGCGGCTCTCTCGCGTTCGACTCGGGCCGCCTGCAACGATCGACACTGAGTGCCGTGTGGCTGGGGGGTCCGCTCACTCTCAAACTTTCGGAGCGACGCCCGAGTCCGGTTGCGGGCATCCAGGGTGGCGCCACGATGGCGGTGCAAGTACAGGGATTCATCGATGCGGGCAAGCTCGTGGCGCTGTCGCAGGTGAAAGAGCTTCCCCAGCTCAGCGGCCAGACACCGTGGACGGGTGAGTTCCTCTACACGCCCCCCAACGAGTCACAACCAGCCCGTTGGCAGGGACGCGCGGACTCGAGCCTGATCGGCATCGCAAGCGACCTGCCCGCGCCGCTGGCGAAGTTGGCGCAGGCGAACGTGCCCCTTCACGTGGAGATCTCAGGGTCCGGCGACAAGTCCGACATTCGGGCGAATCTTGCGGACCGGGTGAGGACCGGCTTTGCATTGAAGCTGCGCGATGGGGATGAGTGGCGCATCGAGCGGGGCAGCGTTCAGTGGCTCAACGGCAATCGCGAGCACCTGAATGCAACGGTTCGGGCCAGCCAGTCCTCCGGCGATACGCAGCTGCGCATCGAATCCGGTTCGCTGGGCGTGCTCACGGGCACCCTGACGGCGAGCACACCGAATATCGAATTGCAGAACCTGCGGCTGGTGAAGGAAGCCCTGAGCGGCGAAGGATCGGTTCAGTGCGCCTCGGCGCTCACCCGCTGCACGGGAAAATTCGAGCTCATCACCGGCGACACGGCGG
>JBDTUL010000085.1:0-15131 GCA_040007735.1 Gammaproteobacteria bacterium
AGCGCTCACCGCGATGTCGATGTTCACCGAGCCGGCCGGGTTGAAGCCCACCACCGTGCTCCCCAGTGGCGTGAGCGCTCCGTGCGCGCCAATTTCAAATCCCGAGATCGACGAGCTTCCCGAATTGGAGGCGTACACGAACCGCCCATTCGGAGTGACGACATTCCAGCAGTTGGCACCACCGAGTGTCGGGACGCCGGTGCTGACAGGTAGCAAGGTGCCGTCGGTTGCAACCGAGTACGACGAAATCGTCGAGCTGTTCGGCGCGCCATTGCCCGTCTCCGACACGAGCAACGCACCGTTCGGCGCAAAAATCGCCGCAAACACGCCGGGTACGGCACTCGGATTCACCGTGATCGCCGAGAGTCGGCCGTCCGCCAGCACCTTGAACACGTCAATGCTGTTCGTGGCGCGTTCCGTCACCGCCAGATACCGCCCATCCGCGCTGAAAGCTACCGATGCGGAATTGACGAGGTTGCCGCTGAGGAAGCGAAGCGAATCGGGAATTCGCTTGAGCCTTCCCTCTTGCAGACGGAAACCGACGACGCTGCTGCTGCCCGCGGTGTTCAACACGTACACAAGCTTGCCATGCTGAGCAATTGAATTCGGCTCAGCGCCGCCAGCAGGCGCGCGGTCGGTGAGCAGGAGCCGCGATCCAAACACGCGGAACACGGAAACGCTGCCGCTACCCGCATTGGCCGCCAGTAGCACCGATCCATCATCACTCAGAGTCAGTGAGCCCTGCGAGGCGAGGGGATCAACCTTGCCTCCGCTGCCGCGACCGCCGGTCTGGTATTTGTGCGAGCTGCGCAGCGTTCCGTAGGGGGTTCGCTCGTAGGCGATGACCTCGTTCCCGTCCGCATCGTTCGTCATGACGAACACCGCGTGTTGCGCGCCGAAGTTCTCGATGCCGGGCGAGCCGAGCGCAGGTAGCGCCGCTGTGGCTGCCAGAGTGCCCAGCGCGAGCGCTGTGCCGATGATTTTCATGTCGAAACCTCTTTTGAGATGTGAACGGGTTCGACAGGACCATCGCAATGGCAAGACAGTTCGTTACGCGCGATGAACTCACCAGCGCAGAAGTTTGCTCCCGGCGTATGACGAGACCATCGTCACGGCCGCGATGGCGATCGAATACCAGGTCGCTACGAACAGCGGGCTGTCATCCGGGCAGCTCATTGCATAGAACAGCGCGCCGATTCCGCCGGCCACCAACCCCGCCACCGCACCCGAAATCGCGGGCCGTGCAGGGGCGCCGCGCTTCAGGATGAAGAACAGAGCAGCCGCCGGCGCCAGCGCAAAAAATGGAATCAGGGAAACGCAATGCACAGCGTTGTGCCCCACCAGATGCGCACGCCAGGTATCCGCGTCTGTGATGAAGAGTTCCACAACCACGCCGGCGAGAAGCAAGGCGGGCGCCACGAGCAGCGCCCAGCTGCCCTGAAATCGTGGCAGTGGCCGAGCGGCGTCGACCAGCAACGCGCCGGCCGCCACAGCCAACGCAGCCATGACGATGAGCTTGAAAAGGAATCGCGGCGTCAGCACCGCCTCGCCAATGTCAGGCCGTGGATGAAGCACCAGAGCAAAGAGCGCCGCGGACAGCACCAGCCCCACGAGCACAGCGACAAGCATCGCCTGCCCAATCGGCGCCACAGGGCGCGCGCCATCGCGCGCCAGCACCCGAACCAGTTCGTCAGTTCTCATCTCGCACCTTGCCAAAAGTCGCCGCCAGTATCTTGAGACTCCGATGCAGAGTGACGCGCACACTGCCTTCAGTCATGCACAGGCGAGCCGCGGTCTCACGCGCCGAGTAACCTTCCAGCGACACGGACTGCACCACTTCGCGCTGGCGCTCGGTCAGTTCGCCGAGCAGGAGCTGCACGTCCAGCGCCCCGGCGCCGCTGTCATCGTCATCGCTCCACAGTGTGTCGACGACGCTTTCGAGGGAGACCTGCGTCCGGTGACCCCGGCGTCGTAACACGTCGATCAACTTGTTGCGCGCGATAGCGGCCACCCATGGTGCAACCGGGGTGCCTGAGGACCAGGTCGCACGTTTCAGATGAAGGGCCAATAGGGTCTCCTGGACGATATCCTCCACATCCACCCCGACCGACCGCGCACGACCGCGAATGGCGCTGCGCAGCGCCGCGGTCAGAAGGACGAGAAGCTCATGGTAGGCAGTCGAATCGCCTGCGAGCGACTGCTCCATGAGCGCCATCCAGTGTCGTTCGCGATCTGCGGGATTCACGGGTTCTCGGGTATTCTTCGTGCCTGGCCACGGCTTCGTTACAGCGACCGGGCGCTTTCAGTCGGGCGGGCGTAACGAAACCGCCCCTTCTTCCGATGATAACGAGGTAAGGAGCCCTGCACCTCAAAATGACCACCGCGCGACCCAAAAAGCTCACCACCCACCCCGGGTGGCTGCGCACGACGCACTGGCTGAACGCCGTGGCCGTGGCGGTCATGATCATGAGCGGCTGGCAAATCTACAACGCGTCGCCGATTTTCCCGTTCGGGTTTCCGCGCGCCATCACGCTGGGAGGCTGGTTGGGAGGCGCGCTGCTGTGGCACTTCGCGGCCATGTGGCTGCTGGTCGCCAACGGCCTCTTCTATCTGGTGATGAGCGTCTCGACCGGGCGCTTTCGCCGGCAGCTGTTCCCGCTGCGGCTGCGAGAAGTGTGGCATGACTTCCAGTCAGCCCTTCGCGGAAAGCTCTCGCACGACGACCTGACCCATTACAACGCTGTGCAGAAGCTTGCCTACCTCGTCGCCATTGTCGACCTGGTCGTCATCGTGCTGTCGGGGCTCGTGATCTTCAAGCCGGTGCAATTCTCCCATCTGCGGGTGTTGATGGGGGGATATGACAACGCGCGTGTGGTGCACTTCGTGGGCATGTCGATCCTGGTGGGGTTCGTGCTCGTGCACGTGCTGATGGCGGCTGCCGTCCCCCGAACGATTCTCGCCATGATTCGCGGTCGCTGAGGGCGCAATGGACAAGAAGTACCTCATCCAGGCGGCCTTGCGCGAAATGCCGCGCAGCTCAAGGCGGTTGTTCCTGCGAAATTCGCTGTCGCTGGGCGGCCTTTCCCTGCTCACCGGTTGCAGCGTCGTCAACGAAGACAAGGCCGAAGAGGTGCTGAAGCACGTTTCGCGATTCAACGACCGGTTCCAGGCCTGGCTCTTCGACCCGAACAAGCTCGCCCCAACCTACCCGGAATCGATGATCACCCGGCCGTTCCCCTTCAATGCGTTTTATTCAGAGGACGAGGCGCCGGTGGTGGATGGTGAACGCTACCGCCTGGACGTGAGCGGACTCGTGGCGGACCGGCATGCCTGGTCGTTGCGCGAGCTGAACGCCATGCCACAGGTGAGCCAGGTGACGCGCCACATCTGCGTAGAGGGCTGGAGCGCCATCGGCAAATGGGGCGGCGTGCCGTTCGCCTCGTTCCTCAAGCGCATCGGTGCCGATCTCACGGCTCAGTACGTCGGCTTCAAATGCGCCGACGACTACTACCAGAGCATCGATATGGCTACCGCTTTGCACCCTCAAACTTTGCTCACGCTCACCTACGACGGGAAAACACTGCCGCGCGAGTATGGCTTCCCGATGAAACTGCGCATGCCGACGAAGCTCGGGTACAAGAATCCGAAACATATCACCGCGCTGTTCGTTACTAACACGAACCCCGGCGGCTACTGGGAAGACCAGGGCTACAACTGGTTCGGCGGCAGCTGAACCTGCGAACTTGCCGGTACGTCCGGCGATTCCCCCCGATCGATTCACTCAACCTCTCCAGGAGAAGACCATGAAGAAACTGTTTGCAACGATGATCTGTAGCGGCGCGCTGCTGGCCGGCGGCATGGCGTTCGCCGACGACATGTCGAAGGATGCGATGGCCAAGCATGACCAGATGATGAAGGACTGCATGGCCAAGCAGGACAGCAGCATGAGCCACGACGACGCGATGAAGGCCTGCAAGGACAAGATGATGAAGAAGGACTCGATGGGCAAGGACAACATGAGCCACGACGAGATGAGCAAACCTAAGTAACACTCAGGCACGTTCTGCCCCCGGCGGTGGCAATGCCCGCCGGGGGTGTCGATGCCGGCTCTGCGCCCCCGCCGCCGCGAAGGTAGTCCCGAATTGGGCTTGCCAGCGATACTCCCGTGCCGGAAAGTACGGTTCAGACTCGCAACATTCGCTGGTACAGGGCCACAGCTATGAATATCGACATCAATGGGGTGCCCATGCAGGTGACGGCGACGGATGACACGCCGCTGTTATGGGTGTTGCGGGACCATCTGGGCCTCACCGGCACCAAATTCGGTTGTGGGATGGCGCTCTGTGGAGCCTGCACCGTGCACGTTGAAGGCGAGCCCATTCGCTCCTGCGTCACGCCAATCTCGGTGGTGGCCGGCAAGAAAATCACCACCATCGAGGGCGTCGGCAGCACGCCGACGGGCAAAGCTGTGCAGCAGGCCTGGCTCGCGCTGGACGTGCCTCAATGTGGCTACTGCCAGGCCGGGCAGATCATGTCGGCGGCCGCCCTGCTCCGGACCAATCCCAAGCCCAGCGACGCGGACATCGATTCCGCCATGAGCGGCAACATCTGCCGCTGCGGCACCTACCCACGCATCCGCGCCGCCATCAAACAGGCGGCGGGCCCGACGGGAGCGAAGTCATGAGCGGCGCCGTGAATCGCCGCGATTTCCTCGCGACGGTGGGCACGCTCGGAGCGTTCGTGCTGGCCGCCAGCCGCTCCGGGGCCATCAAGGCCGAGGACGCGAAGAAGTACGGCGCCGATTCCATGCCACACGGCGCGACCGACAATCCGCTCGCGTTCATCGCCATCGCCGAGGATGGCACCGTCACCGTCGTGGTTCACCGTTCCGAGATGGGGCAAGGCGTCCGCACGGGCATGCCCGTGATCGTGGCCGATGAGCTGGAGGCAGACTGGGCCAGGGTGCGTGTCACGCAGGCTCCGGCGGATGAGGCCAAGTACGGAAATCAGGACACCGACGGCTCACGCAGCACGCGGCACTTCTTCGATCCCATGCGCCGCTGCGCGGCGAGTGCGCGCACGATGCTCGAGCAGGCCGCGGCGGCCAGCTGGGGTGTGCCGGTTAGCGAAGTGGCGGCCGTGAATCACGAAGTGATCCATAAAAAGAGCGGCCGCAAGGCCGGGTATGGCGCGCTGGCGAAGGCGGCCGCGCGTCTGCCTGTGCCCCCGAGCAGCTCCCTGCGACTGAAGCCCGCATCTCAATTCAAGTACATCGGCAAGGACACGCACCTGCTCGATGGAGCGGACATCGTCCAAGGCAAGGCTCAGTACGGCATCGACACGCGGCTCGATGGCATGCTGTACGCGGTGGTCGCACGCTCACCGGTGCTCGGCGGCAAGGTGGTTCGCTTCGATGCGGCTGATGCGCTCGCGATTCCCGGCGTGCTGAAAGTGGTGGAGATCGCCGGCACACCGGCGCCTGCGCAATTCGAACCCCTGAACGGCGTAGCGGTGGTGGCCACGGACACCTGGATCGCCATCAAAGGGCGCAATGCGCTGAAGATCGAGTGGGACGACGGCCCGCACGGCACCTACGAATCCAGGGCCTATCGGGCGGAGCTCGAACAAGCCTCGCGCAAGCCCGGCACAGTGTTGCGTGAGAGCGGTGATGTGAATGGCGCCATGAGCAGCGCCGCGCGCAAGGTCGAAGCCGAGTACTACCTGCCGCACATCGCGCACGCCACCATGGAAGCTCCGGCGGCCGCTGCGCGAATCGTGAACGGGCGCTGTGAAGTGTGGGCGCCAACGCAGGCACCCCAGGCCACGCGCGAGATCGTTGCGAAGAGACTGGGCATGTCGTTCGAGAACGTCACTGTGAACGTCACGCTGCTGGGTGGCGGGTTCGGCCGCAAGTCCAAGCCGGACTTCGCCATCGAGGCCGCGTTCCTGTCGCAGCAGATGGACGGCCGGCCGGTGAAGGTGACCTGGACGCGCGAAGATGACTTGCACCACGACTATTTCCACACCGTCTCGGTGGAGCGCATCGAGGCGGGTTTGAACGCGCAAGGCAAACCCACCGCCTGGCTGCATCGGAGCGTGGCGCCGACGATCTTCTCCATCTTCGTGCCAGACCCGAAGCACGAGGCGCCGTTCGAGGTGGGCATGGGGCTCGTGAACCTGCCCTTCGACATTCCCAATGTGAGAATCGAGAACCCGGCGGCCACCGCTCACACCCGCATCGGGTGGTTCCGCTCGGTGTCGAACGTGCCGCACGCGTTTGCCACGCAGTCATTCGTGGCGGAGCTGGCCGCAGCCGCGGGCAAAGATCATCGGGATTATCTGCTCGATGTCATCGGCCCTGCCCGCCAGATCGACCCGGCCAGCCTGCAGGACGGCTGGAACCACGATGAATCGCCGCAGCGCTATCCGGTCGATACGGGCCGGCTACGCCGGGTGATCGAGGTGGCCACGCGCGAAGCGAAGTGGGGACGCAAGCTGCCGAAGGGAAGCGGTTTGGGTCTCGCCGCGCACTACAGCTTTCTCAGCTACGCAGCCGCGGTGGTCGAGGTTGCGGTGGACGAAGATGGCGAGTTGACCATTCCGCGCGTGGACGTTGCCTTCGACTGTGGCCCGCAGGTGAATCCAGATCGAATCCGCTCGCAGCTCGAAGGCGCCGTGATCATGGGCGTGAGTCTC
Source organism: Gammaproteobacteria bacterium (assembly GCA_040007735.1). Classification (GTDB taxonomy): domain Bacteria; phylum Pseudomonadota; class Gammaproteobacteria; order Steroidobacterales; family Steroidobacteraceae; genus JADGHX01. The sequence goes on from JBDTUL010000085.1 coordinate 6,697, forward strand.
GCAACGTTGGGCGAGATAACGTTTGCGAAGGGCCGGGCAATGCAGAACAACTTCGACACGTATCAGGTGACGCGCATGAACGCTTCGCCACGCGATATCCGTCTGCACCTGATCCCCGCATCGGACTATTCCATGCCGCTCGGCGGCGTGGGTGAGCCGGGCGTGCCGCCGGTAGCTCCTGCGCTTTGCAACGCCATCTTCGCCGCCACCGGAAAACGTATTCGTCAGTTGCCGATACGGGATCAGCTGGCGAGCACCTGAGGAATCGAGGGGCGGCGCCTGAGGCCGCCTGCGGCAGGGCGAACAAGGCGACCTCTCATAGTGAGCTCAAAATACGCGCGCCGCAGTCGGTTGGCGCGACTTCCCGAACACGCGCTTCGCGTTCGAATAGTAGATCTTGTCGATGATCGTCTTCGGGAGTGAGAGCCCTTTGACGTCGGCCTTGATGGCAGCGACAGGCTGAACGTCAGACGTTGCAAGATAGAGCCAGTCCGATCGCCAGAACGCATCGGCCTCGTCGGCAAATCGTGCGGGGTCCATCGGCGGGTTCTGCGCGCGCTCGTGCGGATCCGGTGGGCTTTCGGTCAGATCGGTGCCGTACAGGATGCGGTCCTGGTACTTCACGAAGAATGCTCGCACCTTGGCGGGGCCCGATTTCGACTGGAACTGAATCTGGCTCATGCGTGCAGCCATATCGGCCGTGGCATTCGGGTGAGCATCGAAGTATTTGGCCAGCTCATCGACACTCCACTCAAGGCTCGCCATGTGCGCCCCGATGACGCTGAGCTTCGGATGGCGCGCCACGAATCGGTCTCGCGCGGCAATGAGGCTTTCGTAGCTCGGCTGCTCCGGATGCAGATACATGTAGTACTCGGGATGATCGCGAAAATAGCTGCGATCGTTCTCCGTGGTCATGGCCTCGAGCGGCAGCCAGCAGTTCTTGGGCTCGGCTTGATGCGCGACCAGCGGGATGTGCTTCGCTTCGAGATGACTCATCACGCCGTCGAAGCGCTTATCGTCCAGCATGATGAGCCGGCCCTGCGCATCCTTTTCCACCATGCCGATGTTCTTCCACACCTTCACGCCTAGCGCGCCACGGGCGATCTCGGCATCGATGTGCCGGATCGTGTCGGCCGTCCAGCTCGGCGCGCCGAAGTTCTTCATCGAGAAGGTAGTCAGGAAGTGAACGCGCCGCGGGTCCGCCGCACTCAGCGTGTGAGCGATCTGCGCCTGCATTTCCAGGGGCGGAAAGTCGGGGTAGTCGACGTTGATCGACAGTATCTCGAACCCGTCTTTCACCGCTATGCCCAGGAAGCGACGATCGTCGGTGTTGGCATGCACGTGCGCGTCGAACTTGCGAACCTTTGTGAAATCGGCCGCCGTGTAGTACGACTCGGCGGCGACCGAATTTGCAGCGGCTGCCAATGAAACGCACACGAACATGGCGAAGCGGATACGAGCGATCATTAAAACTCCTTGTTGCCGCGACGTGTCGCGGCTGCGGTTCCCGGCAAACGTCTCATTCCGGCGCGTAGATCGCCAGCATATATGAGCGAGCATGGTCGAGCACTTATGCGCATCCGCTTTGTTACCCGACACGGCGAACGCGTGGGCCGGCCCCGCCCAGAGCCCCATGTTGCCCGCTAGCGTGAGACCATGCTGAATGCCTCGATCGCCTCAGGCAGTTGTGCCTTTGCTCGTACACCTGTTGAAAGGGCCTCTCATGTCCAGGCTGACCGTCATTTTGTCGCTGAGCGCTGTGGCGCTGCTTCATCAGCCAACCACAAGAGCAGCGCCAGCGTGTGATGTCGAGATGCGCCCAGGGCTGAATCGCGCTATGGGGCGTGTAGCACCGGCAGCGAAGTGATGCTCTACAGAATCGATGCGCCGCCCGATCAGGGGGGCGGCCATGTCTGGCCCGGTGGGCAACGAGATTTATCGACGCGAGCGCCGGCTCCCATTGGCGGCCGTGTAGAAGTTTCAACAGGAACGCAGCGAGTTGAGCTCGACGCCACGCAAACCATTCTGGAGTTCTTCGCCCGTCACTGAGGGAAGCTCGCTCAGAATCGCGCGCGCAAGCCGAGCTTGTACTCCCGCCCGATCCAGGAATCCGCCACCTCCGAAATCAGGTCGGCGTTCGATTCCGAAATCTGCTGCGGATTCAGCCAGAATTGCGAGGTGGAAGCGTAGCGCGTCATCGAACGCGACCAGCGCTCGCGAGTTTTCATAGCGAAATCACATGCGACTCCCGCACACTGAATTCGCAGGAATTCACTGGACTTGTCGTACTTTTGTGCCTCGAAATTTGTAGACGATAGTCATCAGTCGAGGGACAATCCGCGCAGAATGATTGCGGCCCTATCGACATGCGCAGAACTGCCCACGCGCGACACATTGAACCTGACGAGGTATCCGTGAGCTCGAACGAACTGCTCGAAGCGAATGTCGCCTCCATTCGCACGGACCTCACTGATCTAAGGTCGGAGTTTCGCGCAGCCGTGGCCAGAATCGACCACGACATCCGGGCGACGGCGGCGGAGGCGAAGAGCGAGATCAAGAGCGCCGTCGCTCGGATCGAGGAACAGCTTCGCGAGCTCCGACAGGGCCTCGTTTTGCTGAGAGCAGAGAACATGTCACTGCGCGACCGCAGTGACGCCAACTACGCGGCATTGGACGCCAAAATCGGGGCGAACAACGCAAAGATCGACGCGAACTCCGCTTCGCTGAATGCGAAGATCGACGCGAACTATGTCTCCCTGAACGCAAAGATCGATGGGAACCACCTGTCGCTGAACACAAAAATCGACGAGATACGCACAGACATGGCAATGATGCGGGATAGCATTGCCGACCTCAGAGCAATGCTGAAAGCCATTCTGTGGGTGCTGGGCGGTCTGGGCACACTCGCCACCCTCGCGGTCACGATCGCGAGGGTAACCAACTGGATCAGGGACAGCGGCATTCTCGTTGGAAGCGTGTAGCAAATAGCCGCGCAGCCTGTTCAACAGGTCTTCTTGTCACTCACCGCGATGCCTACTTCTCGGATCTGCTCAGTCACTTGTAACTGGCCGGCAGCGGGAACAGTCCATCGTACGGCGGCCAGTTCGGCACCGGGCGTTCTTCCGGCGGGTAGTAGAACGCCGCATGAATGTCGCGAATCTTGCCGTGGTCCAGGTGGAACAACTCGGTGAAGGCATTGCGGCGCTTGGCGCTCTTCGCGTCGCGGCGGAACATCGCCGAGACCATCACCGACTGCGACTCTTCGTCGATCACGTAGAAATTGCGAATTGCCACGATGGCGACATTGAATTCCGCCTGGGTGCGGCAGTCCGTCTTGCCGTTGTTGCCGATGTCCATGCCCTCTTTCATGGGCGAGTTGAAGGTCGGGAAGCCGTTCTCATAGCGCGAGCAACCGGGGTGCCCCTTCACGATGTAACCATTGTGGCTGGTGATGCCGTCGAAGTAGGTGTTGACCACCGCCTGCAATGCTTCGCGCTGAATGCGCTCCGCCTTGGGCACCACGCGTTGCGCCGGCAGCGTGGCGCGTAGAGTCTCGATATTGAAGGGCGTCTTGCCGGGCTCGCCCGTCACACCCGGATCGCTTTTCCGGGAAATGAACCATTCGGCTTCGGTCACCTGGCCCCACTGCACTTTGACGCGAATGGCTACGACGGCCTCTTCCTCGCCCATGTAAACCGTGCCGAAGTAAGCGGCCTGGCTCTGCACCGGATCCAGATAGCGGCGCTGGATGGAACCGAGGCTCGTAACATTCTTCCAGGCGCCCTGACCCTCTGGGATGACGACTGAGTTTTCTGTCTGGCGGAAACCCACCCACAAGCCCGCCGCCTCAGGTTTGTGACCAGCGACTGCGGTGAGATAGGTGTCCAGATGGCGCTTGAGGCAATCACGGTTGCAATCCTTTGCGCTGGCCGTGGCGCCGGCCAGGAGTGAGGCAAACACCAGGCACAGCGTCGCAAACGGACTCTTCATTCTCTCCCCCTTCAGCATGACTTACTTCGCGGCGGGGCGGTCGAGCGCTATCGCCAGCCGCTGATGTTCCTCGAGTACAGGCAGCGTCTTCTTCGCGAATGCTGCCAGCTCCACATCCTGCATCTTCACCGCTCCGTGGAACAAGGCGATAGCCTTCTGCGATTCCTCGATCATCTGCCGGACGTACCAGGCATCGAACTCTGCCCCTGATTTATCGGCAGCCTGTTTCACCTTCTGCTCATCCTCATAGACAAGCGAGGTCGGCACTTCGAGGCGCTTGCGTCTGGCGATCGCCGCCAGCTCACTGTACAGCGCGTCGTTCTCCTTGAGCATGCGACCGGCGAAACCCTGGAGGCTCGCGTTTTGCGATTTCGACTGCGCGACCTTCGCGAGCTCGATCGTGGTCAGGCCGCCGAGCGCAGCACTCTTGACGAGTACCGTTGGATCGGTGATTGGGTCCTCGCCCTCGAAAGCTTTCGCGGTGGCGTCGGCGCGCTCGACTTTCGCCCGCTCCGGGTCCGAGTCCTGCGAGGCGCCAGGAACCCCGGCAGCCCCGGGTAGCGTGGTGTCACGCTGAAACGGCGTCTGTGCCTGGACGAGGCACGAGGCTCCCATCGCCAGGGCCGTGGCGGCAAGGAGCGGCAATCTGAATGCGGTGGTCATCATGGAATTCCTGAGTGGACTAACGTCTGGCCACGCCTTCGTATCCCTTTGCCGGTGCCCCGGAACACGGACCTCGCAACCCGCGTTCCGCCTCCCTTAGCGAAAGCCGTGCGACCCGTTTTCGTCTAAGATTTCGCACACTGAACGAGGGAGCAGTGTATGCCGAAGATCGACATTGCCGCCGTCCCGGCCCGTAAGGGTTCGGGCTATCCGCCGCCGTTCGACGCGCCCTGTGCAGCCCGTACGCGGCGGCGCTTGGGCAAGGCAGGCGGGCTGCGCGATTTCGGAGTCAACCTGATGACCTTGCCGCCCGGCAGCTGGTCCAGCCAGCGCCACTGGCACAGCCACGAGGACGAGTTCGTCTTTGCGCTCGAGGGCGAAGTCACCCCCACCGGCCCCCTAATCAACGCCTGCGAATCCAAACTTTTTTCGAACGCACCCTGGAGCCCCTCGTGAATCATATGTGGAAACTCGGCCTTACACTCATTGCGCTGGCGTTCGGCCAGGTGGCTTCTGCCCAAACCAACCCCGGCTGGACGACACCGATCGCGCCGTTCCGCATTGCCGACGGGCTGTACTACGTAGGAAGCCAGGACCTCGCCTCCTACCTCGTCGTCACTCCAAAGGGCAACATCCTCATCAACTCCAGCCTCGAGAGCTCACCCGGGCTCATCAGCAAGAGCGTGGAGCAGCTCGGCTTCAAATACAGCGATATCAAAATCCTGCTGATCAGCCATGCACATTGGGATCATGACGCAGGAAGCGCGCGAGTCATCCAGGAGACCGGTGCGAAATACATGGTGATGGACGGTGACGTGCCGGTGGTGGAAAGCGGCGGTGCGACTGACTTCGCCTACGCCGATAGCCCCTACCCGAAGGCCAGAGTCGATCGCGTCCTCCATGACGGCGACGAGGTCAAACTTGGCGACGCGGTGCTGGTTGCGCACAAGACGCCGGGCCACACGCGCGGTTGCACTACCTGGACGATGAAGGTCAAACAGAACGGCAAGTCGCTCAACGCGGTGATCGTGGGAAGCTGGAACGTTAATCCTGGCTTTCGACTGGTGGACAAGCCGGGGCAGCCCGCTTCGTATCCGGGGATGGCGGATGATTATCGCAAGACGTTCGCTGTGTTGAAGAAGCTACCGTGCGACATTTTCCTCGGTGCGCATGGGATGTACTTCAACATGCTCGAGAAGCTTACGAAAGTGGCGCAGGCCGGAGAATCCGTCTGGATCGATCGGCAGGGATACAAGGCGGCGGTGACGGAGCGCGAGAAAGCGTTTGAGGCGGAGCTTCAGAAGCAGAAGGGATAGCACCCTTCGCCGAGTCTTCCTCACCGCGGGCAAAGCCCTGCACTGGTTCTGAAGCCCTATGGCACCGCGAACCCAATTCCCTGCATCTGCCTGATCTGCGTCTCTTGCTCGACGGTCGCTGCAGGCGAGGTCGGAATAAAGTTCTATTTACTCGGTGGTGAGAAGGGCATCGACACCGAAGAGGTCGGGCCCGGCCGTTACTGGGTCGGCTTGAACGAGAAGCTGTACGTCTTCCCGACGTACACGCAGAACTACACGTGGACGAAAGAGCTTGTCAGGCATAACAACACCGACGAGTCCATCACCTTCCAGACTGACCAGGGCCTGTCCGTCTGACTGGGCAGGCGGATTCCGGCTACCGCCGACTGTGACGAACGCCATCGACGCCGCGATCAAGGCCACTCAGTTTGCCCAGCAGCGCGCGAACGAGGTGGCGGCGGCAAAGGCTGAAGCGGACAAGGCCATCGAGGAAGCGCGCGGCGTTGCTGAATCCACGCTCCTGAAGGCGAAGGCTGAGGCACAAGCCATCCGAGTCAAGGGCGATGCCCTGCGCGAAAACCCGCGTCTCGTGGAACTCTCCGCCATCGAAAAGTGGAAACGGCACCCTGCCGCAGTTCGTCGGCACCGGCACGATGCCGTTCATATCGGTGCCACAGGGGAAGTGATGATGCCAATTGTGCAGCAGGTTGCTGCACAATTGCCTTGGGGCCACATCATGCATCTCCTGGATGCCGTCAAATGTCCGATCGGGCGTGGAGGTCTGCGGTATGCGCTCAGAAGAGCGAGACGCCAGTCAGGTCGGCGAGCCGGGCCATGAGTTGATCCTGGAAGGTGGCGTCGAGTGATTCGGCTGCGGGGGTTTGCTGTTTTCGGTGGTGCCAGTAGCCGCCGCTGACTTTCGCGGCGGCATCGTTACTGGCGGCGAGCCACGTCTGAGTGAGATGTCCCATCTCGAGATCGTCTGGGGCGCCAGCGCCGCCCATCTTTGTCGGGACCCAGCCCGGATCCACGGCGTTGCTCTGCACATCCGGCCAGTGTCGGGCGACCGCGAGGGCTAGCGCAGCCACGTAGAGTTTGCTTTCGGAGTAGGCGAGGCTCGGTTCCCAGCGACGCTCGGCCCAGTCTATGTCGCGCAGTGAACCGCTGCCGCCGCGATGCATGCCGCTGCTGAGGTAGATCAGGCGACCCGGCCGCTCGATCAGTGCGGTCAACATGTAGGGCGCCAACGTGTTGACGGCCAGCGTTTTCGCATGACCTTCGGGCGTCGTTCCACGATTCCGCTCGAGGTAGATGCCGGCGTTGTGGATGACAGCGTCCATCCGTCCGATCTTGTTGACCTGGTCGGCAATGGCTCGCGTCTCAACGGCACTGCTCAGATCACCGGTGACCACCCCTGCGGAACGCGGCGCCAAATCTGCGAGTGCGGACGCTCGTGCCGAGGAGCGTGCGTGCAGAACAACTTCGTGGCCTTCGGCCATGAGAGTGAGCGCCGCCGAGCGACCGAGTCCGTCTGTCGAGCCCGTGATGAAGATACGACTCATGTGAATTTCCTCCGCTGGCCACAGCGTCGATCAACCAGACCGCTCAGGACTTCGCTTTCTTCCCCGCGGCTTTCTTCCCCGCGGCTTTCTTCCCCGCGGCCTTCTTCCCCGCGGCCTTCCTCCCCGCGGCCTTCTTCCCCGCGGCCTTCTTCTTCGCAGGTTTCGACTTGCCGGCACTATTGAGGGCGATCGCCTGACTCACCAGTGCCCTGAAGGCGGACTCGTCGACCTCTTCCCCTTCGTGGATGTCGATCGCGCGGCGTACGTTCCCGTCGAGACTCGAGTTGAAGAGACGGGCCGGATCCTTCAGAGACGCCCCCTTGGCGAAGGTCAGCTTCACGACCTTCTTGTAGGACTCGCCGGTACAGATGATGCCGCCGTGCGACCAGACGGGAGTGCCCATCCACTTCCACTCCTCGACGACGTCGGGGTCTGTTTTCTGGATGAGCTTGCGCATTCTGCCGAGAGTTTCCCCGCGCCAGTCCGCAAGCTCAGCGATTCTTTTCGAGATCAGCCCGGATGCCGACTGGCCATCGCTCGCGCCCGACTTTTTCATGTTCTCATCCTGGAAGTTCGACAGATATTCATTGCAGCGGGCTCAGTCTTTCCGCGCCAACAACTGCTCGAGGTTCGCAAAGAACTTCTTCCACCCGTGTTTGGCGCCCTGATAGGCCTGCTCCTGATCCGGCCGGAAGCCCGCCTGCTCCATGCGCAGGTGCGTGCCCGTGCTCGTAGGCGTGAGAGTCCAGGTGACGACACTCTCGAGACCATAGGCACCCCACGTGTAGGACAGCGTTTTGTTCGGCTCGACCGTCTGCACCTTGCAGGCAACACTGCCCCAGTCGGCGCGCAGATCGAAACTGTGCCCGGCGACAGGCTTGAAGTCGTTCTTCATCAGCCACTCCTCGATCAGGTGCGGTTGCGT
>JBDTUL010000086.1:0-14906 GCA_040007735.1 Gammaproteobacteria bacterium
CCAGGAGCACTCCGGCGAGCACCAGGGTCGCTGGAGTGTCGATCCGGATGCCTCCGACCCAGCGGGTGGCAACCCAGAGACCCAGCGCCGCGATCACCGCCCGAAAAATAAAGCCGATCATGCCGATTTACCGTCCATCTGCTTTTCCACGTAAACCTTGAGCCGCGCCATCGCGCGCTCCCAGCCCATGCGCATGCGCTTGTACTGCGTTTCCCACCCCACGCCGTCCGGAATGCCGGAGCCCAGCACGCGGACGATGGCCCCCGAGGGCGAGGCGGACTCCATTATGAAGTCCACCACGACGGCGGAGTCGGTGGTGGGGAGGTCGGGAGACGGCAAATAGATCAGCCGCACGCGCCTTTCCGGCACGAAGACATCGATATGCGCCTCCATCTGTGTGACGCGGTCGACACTTGCGCGGAACAGGCCACCCTGGCGCGCCTTCATCTGAGCGTCAGGCGCGCACCACTTCACCAGATGCGCGTCCTCCGTGAACGCACGCCACAACGCCGGCACGCCGCCTGCAATATCCACCCGATGCGCAAAGCCGCGGACCCTGTCTGCCATGGCTGCATTGTGCCTGATCCACCACTTATCCAACGTGTGAAGCGGGTCGCGACCACGGCAGTGCGCGTGCGGGCCATGCTCGTTTATCCTAGGTCTTCTGCGCAGCCGTCTACGATTTGGGCCCCTGCGCCATGAACTCAATTCGAGGCCGCTCCCCGTGACGCGCAATCCTCTCCCAAACAGGTTCAGCGCTTGAATCTCGCCCTGGTCTACTCAGGTGCAACCGCTGTCGTTCTCGGCGTCGTCAGCATTTTCGTGTTCCTGCGGGCCAAGCGTGCGGAACGCGGCCGGCTGGCTGCCCGGCAGGAAGCCCGCGATCGAGAACGGTCAGAAGCGGCGCTCAAGGCGGCGCTTCTGCGCAGCGAAGCGGCCGAGGCGCAGGTTCGTCGCGGCCGGCATTTGCTCGACACCGTGGCCGCCATGGCACGCATCGGCGGCTGGGAACTCGACCTTGCCACCATGATGCCCATCTGGTCGGAAGAGGCGTATCGCATCGCTGAGCTCGACCCGACGATCTCGCCGACTTTCACCGACACGATGAGTTTCTATCCCACGCAGTCGCGACTGCTCGTCGAAGCGGCTGTCAGTGAGGCGCTGAAGAACGGCACGCCATACGACCTCACCGTGCCGTTCATCACGCGAACCGGCAAGCACCTGTGGGTGCGCGTCATGGGCGTGGCGGAAACGAAGAACGGCGTCGTCACCCGGCTCTCTGGCGCTCTGCAAGACATCACTCAGCAGCGTGCCGCCGAAGAAGCACGCATCGCTGCGAAAGATGCGGAAGCGGCCGCCATCCGCGCCAAGGCGAACTTTCTGGCGAACATGAGCCACGAGATTCGCACGCCTATGAACGGCGTCATCGGCATGACCGAGCTGCTGCTCGACACCGAGCTGCAGTCCTCGCAACGCGAATTCGCGGAGACTATTCGCAGCAGCGCCACGTCACTCCTCGGCGTCATCAACGACGTGCTCGATTTCTCCAAGATCGAAGCCGGCAAACTAGAAGTCGAACGCGTGCCGCTGCACGTGCGGGACTGCGTGGAAGACATCGGCATGGAGATGGCCGTGCAGGCCGCCGCCAAAGATCTGGAACTCATCGTCAACGTCGACCCGGGTGTTCCGGATCGCGTGCTCGGTGACCCCACGCGCCTGCGCCAGGTGCTCACGAATCTCATCACCAACGCCATCAAGTTCACGCACAAGGGTGAAGTGGTCGTAGAAGTGTTTCCGCTGGCGCTTCAGAACGGGCGCGCGTTACTCAGCTTCGAGGTGCGGGACAGTGGCATCGGCATGGTGCCGGACGTCATCTCGCAGCTCTTCGAGCCGTTCGTGCAGGCGGACGAATCCAGCACGCGCAATTACGGCGGCATGGGGCTTGGCCTCGCCATCGTGGGCAGGCTCGTCACGCTGATGGGCGGGCGCATCGACGTTTCGTCGCGTCCCGGTGGCGGCTCGGCGTTCACTTTCTCGTTGCCCTTCGATGCGATCTACGACGCTCAGGATCTCGCGTCCACATCTCGGGTCAGCACGCGCGGCAAGCGCATTCTCGTGATGGACGACAACCCCACCAATCGGCGTGTGCTGTGCGGGCAGCTCCAACCGGTGGGGTTCGACGTCGTCTCTGCGTCTACCGGCGCTGAAACGATGAAGACCCTGCGCGACGCGCATTCCGCCGGCACGCCATTCGATCTCGTCATTGCCGACGATCAGATGCCCGATTGCGATGGCGTGGGGTTCGCTGCACAGGTCAAAGCCGCGCCAGGCCTCGGCCCCACACCGCTGATCCTTCTTACGTCGATGGATCGGCAGGGAAACGTTAACAATCTGGTACGCGCGGGCTTCGCCGCGTACATGACCAAGCCTGTGCGCGGCACCGAGCTGCGTGCTTGTATAGAGCGCGTGCTCGAGCGCGAACAGGAAGCGAACACGGGTCGTCACCAGGACCTGGTCACTCGCACCTCGCTCGCGGCGGACCAGGGGCAGGGTCAGTATCACGGTCGAGTGCTGGTGGTAGAGGACAACGTGGTCAATCAGCAGGTGGCCAAGCGCTTCCTGCAACGACTCGGCTGCGAGCCGGTCATTGCCGAGAACGGCCAGCGCGGCGTCGATGAGTATTTACGGAGCGAGTTCAGTCTCGTGCTGATGGACGTGCAGATGCCGGTGATGGATGGGCTTGCCGCCACTCGCGCCATTCGGGCGCGCGAAGCGGACGGGCGCCACACGCCCATCGTTGCGCTGACGGCCAGCGCCATGACCGATGAGTTGGAGCGTTGCACGGCGGCCGGCATGGACGGGCTGCTCGTGAAGCCTCTCGAGCTCAACCGGCTCTGCGAGATTCTCGATCGTTACGGATTCCGCTCCGGTGTGGCACCTGCCGCGGCCGCCGCTCCCGTTGCTGCGGCCGCCGCGATCGTGACGCTTCGGGTTGCGAAGCCTGTGGATCTGGATCAGCTGCGAACTCTCGTCGGCGATGATCGCGAGTTCATGAACGAGCTTTGCGAAACGTTTGTAACCAGCAGCACGCACATTGTCGCGGAGCTCACACGAGCGCTCTCCGCTGGCGATCGTGCTGTTCTCAGTGCCATGGCGCACAAGCTGAAAGGCGGCAGCGCCAGCATCTGCGCGCACGAGCTTGCGAAGCTCGCCGCCGCGCTGGAGAGAGACGCGAAAGAAAAGCCCATGCCGGAGCTCGAGAACGCGCTGCAGTCCCTGCGCCTTGCGCTCGACGATGCCGCAGGCTACGTCACCGCTGCGATGGCCGCATGAGCACCAGCGAATCTCAGTTTCGCCTGTTGCTCGTCGAGGACGAGCCGACCCAGCGCAAGATGCTGGAGCGCCAGCTCACACGCGCGGGTTACGTGGTGGACACTGCGGAAGATGGCGAGTCTGCGCTGGCAAAGATTCTCGAAGGTCAGTACCAGATCCTGCTCACGGACTGGGACATGCCCGGCATGGATGGCCCCACGCTCTGCAAACGCGTGCGCGATGCCAACCTCACGACATACCTGTACATCCTGCTGCTCACCGGCCATCTCACCACCGACGACGTGGTGAAAGGGCTCGGCGCAGGCGCCGACGACTATGTGCGCAAACCTGCGGATCAGTCGGAGCTTCTCGCGCGTCTCAGCGCGGGCAGCCGCATCGTGCGGCTGGAGCAGTCGCTGCGCGAAGCGAAAGAGAAGATTCATCTGCTGTCGATCACGGACTCGCTCGCCGGCACGTTCAACCGCCGCTATCTCAACGACCAGCTCATCGTCGAAGTGGAACGCTCCCGCCGCTACAACCATCCGTTGTCCGCGGTCATGGCCGACCTCGATCGCTTCAAGCGCATCAACGACGAGCGCGGTCACGCGAGCGGCGATGAAGTGCTGAAGCGGTTCTCGGCTCTGACGAAAGCGCAGTTACGTCCGAGCGACTGGATTGCGCGCTACGGTGGCGAGGAGTTCGTCATCGTGTTGCCGGAGACCGATGCGAGCGGCGCGGCCTCGGTGGCCGAGAAGATTCGCGAACAATGCGCCTGCCGGCCGATGCCCCTGGCTACGGGCGACCTGGAAGTCACCGCAAGCTTCGGGGTCGCCGCGCTCTCGAAGATTTCTCAGAGTGCGGAGATCGCCGCAGCCTCGCTTCTGAAGGAAGCCGACACGGCACTCTACACCAGCAAGCATGAAGGCCGTAACCGCGTCACCGTGGCCGGCCGTCACGAATTGTCCGACTCCTGATTCGCCTGGCTCTCGGAAAAGGGCACGCCCTCAGGCGGCGGCAGGTTTCCTGCGTAGCATCGCAATCACCGCCGGCAGCACCGAGATCACGATGATGGCAATCGTGACGATGCCGAAATTATTCTTGATGAGCGGGATGTTGCCGAACAGGTAACCGCCCCAGATGAACAGCAGCACCCACGACAGACCGCCGGCAATGTTGAAGCCCTGGAACCGCGCGTAGGGCATGTGGCCGATACCGGCGACGAACGGCGCGAACGTGCGAATGATGGGCATGAACCGCGAGATCACGATGGTCATGCCACCGTAGCGTTTGAAGAACGCTTCGGTCTGGTGAAGGTAGTCCACCTTGAGAAACCGAAAGCGCCCGCTGAAGGCGCGCGGCCCGATCGCGCGGCCGATGGAATAGTTGAGCGTGTTACCGAGAATTGCGGCCGCCACCAGTAAGAGCGAAACCAGCGGTGCGTTGAGCGTGCCGCTGGTGTCCACCGCAGCGAGCGCCCCCACCGCAAACAACAATGAGTCGCCCGGCAGGAAGGGTGTTACGACGAAGCCCGTCTCCGCGAAGATGATCAGGAACAGGATGCCGTAGATCCACGGCCCGAACTGGGTGAGCAGCTCGACGAGATGCTTGTCGAGGTGCAGGACGATGTCGATGAACCCGTGGGCGATGCCCACGAGCCATGGCAGGAATTCCAAGCGATGGCCTCGCGAATCAAGAGGCGGACGGGTCCGCGGACACCGCGAGCTTACCGGGGGTTGCCCCGCGGTGGCCGGAAATTAGTGCGTGCTGGAAGTTTCCGCGGCGGTGGCAACGCGGCCGGGGAACGGCTCGCGCGACTTCAGCGTATCCAGCGCAAGCTGCACTTCGCGATCCCGTGCGGCGAGCGGAAGCGCAGGCTTCCCGGACACTCGTATGTCGGCCGGCGCTTCTTCGGGGCCCGCCGCAATGAGGTCCGGCGTGATGCCCTTGCCATGGATGGAGACACCGGACGGCGTGAAATAACGCGAGGTGGTGAGTTTGATGGCACCGCCGTGCGACAGCGGCATGACGGTCTGCACCGAGCCTTTGCCGTAAGTCTTGTGACCGATGAGCTCGGCGCGGTTGTGATCTTTCAGCGCGCCCGCGACGATCTCCGCCGCCGACGCCGAACCGCCATTCACCAGCAGCACCAGCTCGGCGCCGTCGATGAGATCGCCCGGGGTCGCTTCCATGCGGAAACGGGCATCCGCCGTGCGGCCTTCCGCAGTGACGATCACGCCGTCGTTGAGGAATGCATCCGCCACTGCCACGCCCGCCTCGAGCACGCCGCCGGGATTGTTACGCAGGTCGAGCACGAGGCCGTTCAGGCCCTTCGGGTTTTCCCGCTTCAGGCTCGCAACGGCGCGCGCCACGTCGTCTGCGGTGGTTTCACTGAAACTGGTGATGCGCACGTAGCCGTAGCCCGGCTCGAGCGTCGTCTGCATGACACTGCGGACATCGACCTTGGCGCGACGGAGCGAAAATTCGAGCAGCTCGCCCGTGGTGGGGCGGCGCACGGTGAGCCGGACATTGCTGCCGGCGGGCCCGCGCATGCGGGTGATGGCGCCGGCGAGATCCGCCCCGACATCGTTTTCGTCGATCTTGACGATGAGGTCGCCGGACTGCATGCCGGCCTGGTCGGCAGGCGACCCCTCGATGGGACGCAACACCTTGACCGCTGAATCTTCGGCGACCACTTCGATGCCGACGCCGGGGTAGGAGCCCATGGTGCTGAGGCGGATTTCCTCGAACTCATCGCTGTCGAGGAAGGCGGAATGCGGGTCGAGCGCCGCAACCATGCCGCGAATCGCTTTTTCCATGAGTTGCTTGTCGTCGACGTCATCGACGTACTCGCGCTTGATGCGCTCGTACACCTCGGCAAACAGGCGGGCCTGTTCCCAGGGAAGCTGCGGTTGGGCATCGGGGGTATCGTCGGCGCGGCGCTCGGCCAGGACGTCGCCGGCAATGGCGCCTGAGAACCCAAAGATCGCTCCCGCGACGAGAGCAACCAGCGTGCGTGATCGCATCGACATGTTGTAAAACCCCGGAAGTCCGCTATCGGAAATACTACAGCGGCGCGGCGTGGGTCAATCGAAATCCAGACTCAATTCCGACGATTGGGACGCGTGTCCCGACAAAAGGCTGGGAGCCTGTCCGAGTAATAGGCGTCGTTGGTCAGTGAAGGTTAGCCGCCCGCAGCTCGGAGAGTTCCTCTTCGACCGTCACGGCGACCGGCGCGGCCGCAATGAGTAACGGAAGTTCGGCCAGCACGTCGGCGATCGGCGTCGGTCGGCCGATGGCGAACCCCTGCCCGTAGTCGACGCCGAGAGCCATGATCCGATGACGGATCTCGTCGGTTTCCACGTATTCCGCCACGGTTGCGATGTTCATGCTGCGCGCGAGCTGCGCGATCGCCTGCACCATCGATTCCGAACGCGCGTCTTTGAGAATGTCGCGCACGAAGCTGCCGTCGATCTTGAGCGTGGTGACCGGCAACTGGCGCAGGTAGGAGAGTGAAGACAGCCCGGTGCCGAAATCATCCAGCGCGATGCTGCAGCCCAGGCGGCGCACACGGCGCATGAGGATTTCGGCTTTTGCGATGTTCGCGACGGTCGCGTTCTCGGTGAGCTCGAAACAGAAGATCGCGGGATCGAGCCCGCAAGACTGGATGCGTTCGAGCAGATAATCGCCGAAATCTTCTTCGTTCAGGGACTGGCCTGAGAAGTTGATTGCGAATCCCACCGGCGCGCCCCGCAGCAGCTCGGTGTGTGGCTTGAGCAACGAGATGGCCTTATCGATCACCCAGCGGTCGATCGTGGGCATCAGCTGATAGCGATTGGCGGCGGACAGGAAACGATCGGGGCCGAGCGTTTGGCCCTCCTCATCGATCATCCGCAGTAGCAGTTCATAGTGAGGACGCATCTCGGGGCCGTTGCGGAACGGCGTGATGAGTTGCGCCTCGAGGCGCAGCCGGTCTTCGGTAATGGCCACGCGCAGACGCGCAGCGATATTGATATCGGTAAACCGCCGCACGATGCTTTTGTCGTCCGGCTGATACGTCTCCACTCGGTTACGGCCGCGGTCCTTGGCCGCCTTGCAGGCGGTTTCGGCGGTGGCCAGCGAATGCATCAGCTCGCCGGACTCGGTGTCGAGTGGCGCCACGCCGACGCTGATGGAGACATGCAGCTTCGCTTCGCCGTTCATGGCGCCGAGCCGTTCCGCGCCCTCGCGCAGAGACTCCGCGAACTGCGCGGCATCCTCGAGGCCCGTCGGCAGCAGCACTGAGAAACGATCGCCCGAGATTCGCGACGCGAACGCGCCGGGCGGCAGTCTCCGCCGCAGCAGCTCGCCGAGCTGGCCGATGATCTTGTCGCCGATGTGCATGCCGAAGTTGTCGTTGATGACGTGCAGCTGATCGGTGTCGATGTACAGCGCCGTCCACAACATCGAGCGTTTTGCCATGGGAACGAGGGCACGCACGCGGTGCTCGAACGCCGAGCGCGTGTAGAGACCGCTCATCGCGTCGTAGTTGCTCTCGATGACGCCATTTGCCTTGCGCGCCATGATGTCGCCCATGCGCGCGTCGCGGTCCGTGAACTCTTCAGCTGTTTGTTCACGAAACAGCGCCAGCACGCCGATGGCTTTGCCACCGGGCTGGAGTAACGGGCACGACAGAATTCGAAACGGAAGGGCGGTGTTACCCGCGGTCGGCGCGAGCCGGTTGATCACCACGGTTTCACGGCGCACCTGGGCCATCGACAGCAATTGCCGATGCGTGCGCGCAATGAGCTGGTTGTCCGCGGGCGGCTGTCCGTTGGCCGTGCGCATGAGCACGATGCCTTTCTCAGGAACGATGAGCGCGGCGGTGGCGCATTGCAGATGCTCCATCGCCTGCTGGACGATGCTCTTCAGTTCGTCCGCGCCATCGCTTCCCACAGCGGTGCGCGAACCCGTGGAGTCGGTGAGCAGCAGCTCCAGATCCTTGTCGAGCGAGGTGACGGAGCGGTTGAGGTTCGTGATCGCCGCGCGCGCCACGAGGTCGCGGCGCAGGCATTCGATGGCGGGCCGCAGGAATGCATAGGCGAGCGAGAAGGTGCGCGACTCGCCTTCGTTCGAAGTGTGCGAGCGGCAGACCACAGCCAGTGTGGCCATGACGGCGCCAGCGTCGTTACGCAGGAAGCAGATGTAGACCGGCGCATTGCCATCGAGCACGCGCATCTCGCCATCGCTGCCGCTGCTCAGGTTCGTTGTGTTCAGAACCTCTTCGACGAGGTTGCCGAGGTCCGGGCCTACGGTGGTCTCGCTGGTCCATCTCAGGTCGCCGCGCGCGTCAAACATGGCGAATGCCGCGGCTCGCGGCATCAGAGAGCGGATCAGCTGTACATACGGTTCGAACGAGCCCCAGGGATCCGGTTGCTCGCCGTTCCGCCCGGTCGTCGTCATTCTAGGCGGGCCACAGGTTGAGAACAGGCAGCCCGCACCTTCTCAAATACAGGGGCGTGGGATGTTGCGCGACTTCGCGAATCGGCAGCGCGTTGCGCGTGACTCTTCCTTGATACGCAGTGGCGCTCTTTTGATACGCAACTCAGGTTGGTTGGGAGAGCGGGGAGAGGCAGAGTCGTTGCGCGCAGGCAGCACCAATTAAACTTATTCCCTCCCTCCCTCCCTCCCTCTCACTCACTCTTCAGCCGTCCGGCGATTGAGGGCCTCTCAAGGCTCCCCTTTGAACCAGGGTCGAGGATCAACCGGCTTCCCCGCCCGTCGAATCTCAAAATACAGCTCCGGCCGATCGCGCCCACCGCTATCCCCAGCGGCGGCTACCGCCTCACCAGAGGAAACCCGCTCCCCCGCGGCTTTGTAGAGCCGGTCGTTGTGGCCATAGAGACTGAGGTAGCCGTCCCCGTGGTCGATGATAGTCAGCAGCCCCAGCCCCGGCAGCCAGTCTGCGTAAACCACCCGACCCTGATAAATGGCGCGCACGGGCGCCCCGCGCTCCGTCGCCACCAGCACGCCATCCCACTTCACGCCGCCGGCCCGGGACTCGCCGAAGCGCGCTACCAGCTTCCCGCCGACCGGCCAGGCGAGCTTGCCGCGCAGACGCGCGAATGCAGTGTTCGTGTCCGCCGGAAACCGGTCCATCGCCCGCTTCAGCTCGCGAAGCAGTTTTTCGAGTCCGGCCTGCTGACGCTTCATGCGCTCGAGGCTTTGCTCGCGTGAGCGGGACTCGGACTGCAGGCTTGCGAGCACCTGGCCGCGGCGATTGCGCGCCGTGTCGAGCCGCTCCAGCTCGGAGCGCCGCTGGGTTTCCAGGGCGGCGAGCTGCTGATCCTCCGCCGCGAGCTCGCCGTCGAGCTGCTCGATGCGCGAGAGATTGGTGGAAATGCGGTTGATCTGCTCCGCACGCGCACGGCCGAAATAGCTGTAGTAAGCGAACATGCGCCCGGCGCGGGCCGGGTCTTTCTGGTTCAGCAGCAGCTTCAGCGGCTCTTCGCTGCCGATGAGGTAAGCGGCGCGGAGCTGGCCCGCGAGGGACTCGCGCTCCCGGGCCAGATCGGACTGCCGCTGGCGCCTCTCCTCCGCCAGCTCGGAGCGCTTCCCGGCACGATCGGAGCGCTCCTTTCGAACCCGGTCCAGGCTACCGCGGACTTCGCTCACCGACAGCTCGGCGGTTCGCAGCTCGCGGGCCAGGCGATCCCGCTCCACCTGGTCCCGGCTGACCTGGCCGGCCACGCGGTCGATCTCCACCTTGATGGCATTGAGCTGGGCTTCGGTCTTTTTGGCATCCTTGCTGCTCTGGCCGGGACTGGCCGCAGGAACCCCCCCGGCGAGCAGCAGGACCAGAACCCAGGCGAAAATCGGGCGAACGGCAGGCGGACCCGGGGCGTGACGCGAAAAACTCAACCTTCACCCTCCCCGCATCTCGACTTCCTACCCCTGCCCACGAGCCAGTCCGAGTTATGGGCCGGACTGGCGAACTACGCACTATAATGCGCGCCCTTTGCGTGCAGGCAGTAGTCCCGGATGGAACGGATCGTTCAATACATTGGCAATCACCCGATGCTTGCGGGCGCAGCTGTGCTCGTGGCGGTGCTAGCCGTGGTGTTCGAACTGCGCGCGCGCGCGGCGAGTTTCGCCGCAGTCGGGCCGCAGGATGCCATTCGCCTCATGAACCAGCACGCCGTCGTGCTGGACCTGAGGCCCGCGGCCGACTTCGCTGCCGGCCATCTCGCTGGCGCGCGCAACCTGCCGCCAGACCAGATTCTGAAGGCCAACGAAGTGCTGAAGAAGTACAAGGAAAAGCCGCTGGTCGTGTATTGCGACAGCGGGTCGCTGGGCGGCTCGGCCGCACGTCAGCTGGCGGAGCAGGGGTTCACCAAGGCGGTCAACCTGCGCGGCGGCCTTGCCGCGTGGCGCGCCGAGAATCTCCCTGTCACGAAAGACTGATCGATGGCGCGTATCGTGATGTATGCAACGGGCTGGTGTGGCTACTGCGCGAGGGCGCGGCGGCTGCTCGAGTCAAGGAAAGTGGAGTTCGAGGAGATCGACGTCGACGCGCGGCCCGAAGCCCGTGCCGAGATGTTCGCGCGCAGTGGCCGGCGTACCGTGCCCCAGATTTTCATCGGCGAGACCCACGTGGGTGGGTGCGACGATCTCATGGAGCTCGAGGCCGCAGGCCGGCTCGACCCCTTACTGAAAGCCCAAGGAACCTGACGATGAGCACGAATGAAAACGACTTGACCGGCGCGGCAGCTGGCGCGGATGCCACCGCACCGCAGCTCTCCCTGCAGAGCGTCTACCTGAAAGACTGCTCGTACGAAGCGCCGAACGGTCCGCGTGTGCAGGGTGAATGGAACCCGCAGATCAACCTCGATCTGCACACGGGCGTGAACCCGATTTCCGCCGACGTGCGTGAAGTCGTCCTCACGGTTACCGTTTCCGCGAAGCAGGGCGAAGTGACGCTGTTTCTCGTGGAAGTGAAGCAGGCGGGCATTTTCCTCATGCGCAATCTCGGTGACGTGGAAGTGAAGCGCTCGATCGGAAGCATTTGCCCGAGCGTTCTGTTCCCATACGCGCGCGCGGCAGTGTCGCAGCTCGTTACGCAGGGCGGTTTCCCACAGTTCCTGTTGCCTCCGGTGAACTTCGATGCGCTGTACACGCGCGCCGCAGATCAACCGGCCCCCGCCGTAACGAACTAACGGCGAGCGCGCGCGTGGCCGGGAGCGGTCCGTGACTGGAAGCATCGAGCGCCAAGCGCCCGTCGCGGTGCTGGGTGCGGGCTCCTGGGGCACGGCGCTCGCCATTCAGCTCGCGCGCAGCGGCCGGCCCACGAGGCTGTGGGGACGTGACGCGGACCAGCTCCGCGACATGTCCCGCGATCGACACAACTCGCGCTATCTGCCCGCAGCGGTTTTCCCCGACGCTCTGACCGTTTCGAGCGAGCTCTCGGCCGCGCTTCACGGCGCGCTCGACGTGCTCGTAGCCGTGCCGAGCCACTCTTTCCGCAAGGTACTCGAGGAAGCCGCGCCGCGTCTGGACGACGCCACGCGAGTGGCGTGGGCCACCAAGGGATTCGAGGTGGATTCCGGCAAACTCCCGCATCAGGTCGCTCGCGAAGTACTCGGCTCCGCGCGGCCCGTGGCCGTGCTGTCGGGGCCCACGTTTGCACGCGAGGTGGGGGCGGGGCTGCCCACCGCCATGACCA
Organism: Gammaproteobacteria bacterium; assembly: GCA_040007735.1. Taxonomy (GTDB): domain Bacteria; phylum Pseudomonadota; class Gammaproteobacteria; order Steroidobacterales; family Steroidobacteraceae; genus JADGHX01. The sequence continues at coordinate 12,011 of JBDTUL010000086.1, forward strand.
TCGCCTCGCCGGACGAACGATTCGCCGCGGCGCTGGCGCAGGGTTTGTCGTCAAACAATTTTCGCGCGTACACGTCTACGGACATCGTTGGCGTTGAAGTCGGCGGAGCGGTGAAGAACGTGCTGGCCGTGGGCGCGGGGCTCGCAGACGGTCTGGGGTTTGGTTCGAACACGCGCATCGCACTCATCACGCGCGGTCTCGCGGAGATGACGCGCCTCGGCGTCACACTCGGCGCGCAACGGGAAACGTTCATGGGGCTCGCCGGACTCGGCGACCTGGTGCTCACGTGCACGGACGATCAGTCCCGTAATCGGCGCTTCGGGTTGCTGCTCGCCAGTGGCCGCAAGCCCGACGAAGCACTCGCCGAGATCGGGCAGGCGGTGGAAGGCTACCTTGCGGCCAAGGCGGTTCACGGAGTGGCGAAACGCGCCGCCGTAGATATGCCGATCAGCGAAGGAATCTATTGCGTTTTGTTTGAAGGGCTGCCGGCGAAGGATGTCGTGAAGGGATTGATGAGCCGGCCGATCAAAGCTGAGATTGAATAGCCCCGTGGCTCTCAGGGATCTTTCCCAGCCGCCCGGCGATTGCGGGCTCTTGATTGCAGCGGCCTCAAGAAGCCCTCAATCGCCAAGCGGCTGAGAGGGTCTCATCACTTCACTACCCGCAAACGAATGCTGTCGCCACGCCTCGTAAACCACCAGCGCCACCGAATTCGACAGATTCAAACTCCGGTTCCCCGGCCGCATCGGAATAGCCAGGTGCTGTTCAAACGGCACGAGTTCGAGCACGCCTGCCGGCAACCCCCGATGCTCAGACCCAAATATGAACGCATCCCCGCGCTCATATTTCACATCGCTGTAAGCCCGTGCACCGGTGGTCTCGATCACAAACAACCGAGCGTCCCCTAACTCAGCCCGGCACGCCTCGAAATCCACATGCGTGCGCACTTCCGCCAGCTCTTTATAGTCCAGCCCCGCACGGCGAACCGCCTTCAGGCTGATGTCGAACCCGATGGGCTTCACTAAATGTAATGTGCACCCAGTGTTAGCGCACAAACGAATGGCATTCCCGGTGTTGGGCGGAATCTCCGGCTGCACGAGCACGACGTGAAACATGCAGTCAGCCGACCACTCGCGTGCCATCGCGCTGGGTGAGCCCGCGAAATAATTCCGTGAGGCGGCGAGTCATAGGCCCCACTGCGCCGCCACCGATGGTGCGGCCGTCCACACGAGTGACGCCGGCAAGCTCGCCCATCGTGCCCGTGCAGAACATTTCATCAGCGCGATAAACCTCAGTGAGCGAGAGGTCCGTCACTTCGTGCTCGATGCCGTTAGCGACGCAGAGCTCCAGCACTACCGCGCGAGTAATGCCCTCGGGGCAAGCCACTGTGCGGCTCGTGCGAACCCGATTCTGCTCGACGATGAACACATGTGTGGCATTGGTCTCGGCGACGAAGCCGCGCGTGTCGAGCATCAACGCGTCATCCGCACCCGCGGTATTCGCTTCGATCTTCGCGAGAATCGATTGCACGAGGTTGTTGTGATGAATCTTGGGATCGAGACAATCCGGCGGAAAGCGGCGCACACTGCTGGTAACGAGCGTGAGGCCCGCCGTGGAATAGACCGGCGGCTTGTATTCCGCGAGCACGATGAGGGTGGGGCCGGACTGGTTGAGACGCGGGTCCATCCCAGACGTCACCTTTACTCCGCGCGTCAGCGTCAGGCGAATATGCACGCCATCGCGCATCTTGTTCGCGTCGAGCGTGCGGCGGATTTCCTCAGTGATGTCCGCCTGCGACGGAATTGTGGCGAACGCCAGCGCCTTTGCCGAATGAGTGAGGCGATCCAGATGTTCCTTCAGTCGGAAGATCCGTCCGTCATAAACGCGCAGCCCTTCCCACACCGCGTCGCCTGCCTGCACCGACGAATCGAACGGGCTGATGGCGGCCGCGTCCCGATGCGACAGCTCGCCGTTGATGTTTACGAGAATGTCGCGGTTGCGCGGGTCATAGGTCTGCTGCACAGAGAGTCCCTCAGGCTGTGAGGCGATGAGCGTAGAGCTGCTCGTAGTACGGGCGGCACTCGCGTTCCAGAGATTCCAGATGGGCCGGCAGGTCACCGGTCTTCGGGCGGTAGGGCGCAAAGCCTGTCGACTGCTCCACCTGGTCGTACCAGTGCTTCGCCCAGATGCCGTCGGTTTCGCGACGGCCCGCGGGCCACGACAACATGCGCTCGGTGAACGGCAGGCTCAGGCGCTCGCACACTTTCCGCAGGAAGGCCTCCGGGTGAGCGAGCAGGTCTTTCGAGTCGATGACCAGCGGCACGCTTCCCGTTTGCCGCCGCATGGAATCGAAGATTTCCACTTGCTGGGGAAGCCCGGTGTCCGGCAACGCGAACTCATCGAGACGCTCGTCCAGTGAAAGGAGCATGTCCCGCGGGTTGCGAATCAGGAATGCGTGGGTGAGGCCCGCAAGCCATTCGCGCCCCATGTTGGGGAGCAGGTGATGGGACATCTGCTTCTGGTAGAAGACGCGCGTCCCGGCCGGCAGCGGCGCGTGGAGGTGGGCGGCGACCTTTCTCCAGTCACACTCCTGGTGAGCGATGACCTCCTCGCGGCCCGGGTGGTCGGCGCCCGTGACAGCCAGATAGTGGCCGTAGAACGGCTCGTCGACGACCCGCGTGTCCCCGCGGTTGCCCCAGGACCGCATGAACGCCGTCGAGACGTTGCGCGGGCCGGACCACACGGCGAGGCGGAGAGGGGGCGGCAAAGGCATAGCGAGCTACTTTAATGGGGCGCGCCCCGGCAGGACACCCGGCGCGCCAGGCGCCCTGATCGATGAGCCCAAGCCTCGCTGGCAAAACCCCAGGCGGTGCGCAACAAATGCCTCGGTCGATCG
>JBDTUL010000087.1:0-14809 GCA_040007735.1 Gammaproteobacteria bacterium
GCGCTCGGTGAGATCCACGGTGTATTTTTCGAGCGCGCCGCGGTTTTCTTCGGCGTTCGCGTCCTGCACTTTCTCGCCACCGCGCACTTCGTTGATGGCCTTCTCGACGGCACCGCGAACGACTCCGGCGTCGCGCAGCGTCTTGGCCAGCGGACCTTTGTCTCCCAGCGCCGCGAGCACGAACAGCTCGCTCGAGACGAATTGGTCGCCACGGTCCTGAGCGAGCTTGTCGGTGACGTTGAACAGGCGGTTCAGATCGTTCGAGACGTGCACTTCACCGGGTGTGCCCTCGACCTTTGCCACGCGGTCGAGCGAGGCAAGCAGCTCTGAGCGCAGCTTGTTGCTGTCGGCGCCGGCCTTCAGGAGCAAGGGGCGCACGCCGCCGCCCTGCTGGTCCAGCAAGGCCAGCATCAGGTGGGCGGGCTCGATGAACTGGTGGTCGCGCCCAACGGCCAGCGACTGCGCATCGGCAATCGCCTGCTGGAACTTGGTGGTCAGTTTTTCCATTCGCATGGGAGGGCCCCGAGCCAGAAAACTTGGATGCGGACGTTGTGGGGGCGCAACGGGCCCGTTCAAGCGGTTTGGGGCGCCAATTTGCGCGCATTTTGGCAGCGCCACCACTGCGGGATTTCCGCCAGCCGAAGAGCCCCCAATCGCCGGGCGGCTCAGACAAAGCCTTTGCGGTCTTAGGCAGGTCCGCCCAGCCGACAGCCGGGCTCGCCGCCGCCAGGAGCAACACACTGTTTACGGTAACGGCGCAGCTACACGCCTTGCGTCGTCAGTGCGCGTGCCGTTCTACGAGGGCGATGACCGCGATGCCCAGGGATATGAGCACGACCTGGGCAATGCTCTCCAGCGGGCGAACGCGGCGGTGGAGGCCGGGGATCAGGTCTGCCATGGCTACGTAGATAAAGCAGGCAGCCGCCACAGCTATCGCGTAGGGCAGCATCTGCATCGTGCTGCCGAGGGCAAAGTAGGCAAATACGCCACCGATGACCGACGTGAGGCTGCTGAGCAGATTCATCAGCAGCGCCCTGCCGCGCGACATGCCCGAGTGCAACAGCACGGCGAAATCCCCCACTTCCTGCGGAATCTCGTGCGCCATGACGGCTACCGCCGTGACGATGCCTAGCCGCAAATCCGTAAGAAAGGCGGCACCGATGATCACACCGTCGAGCGCGTTGTGAATGCTGTCGCCGATGATCACTAGCACCGCAGACGCCTGCTCCCGGTGTTCGTGATGGGCGTGGTGGGCGCCGTGGTCCGCGTACTCACCCGAGTGAGAGTGCCGCCAGAGCACGAGCTTCTCGAGGATGAAAAACAGCACGATGCCACCGACGAGCGCCACGCCGATTCCATAAGCGCCGCCGGTTCCCGCACGCTCCAGCGCCTCAGGAATCAGCGCGAGCAGCGCCGCGCCGAGCAGGGCCCCCGTGGCAAAACTGACCAGGTGCGGCAGCACGCGGGCGCGGGGGACGTCCGGCACGAGCAGGAACACCCCGGCGAATATCACGCTCACCACGCCGCCTAGCGCGGTAAACAGGACGATCAGCGCGAGAATGCTCAAGAGGGGTGCTTTTTTGTTGGGGGACTAGCCGCGAAATCCTAACATGGAGGTCAAGTGGTGCTGGCGCGTCGGCTAGTGGGGGCTCTCCCCAGCCGCCCGGCCATTGAGGGCTCTTTGCCTGCAGCGGCCCATGAGAAGCCCAATCGCCGGGCGGCTGAAAGAAGAATTCTCAATAACGCGCTCAGGGATTGATCCATATCAACGCCGCCATCCGCCCGCACTTCCCCTCCCGTCGGTAGGAGAAAAACTCATCCGCCTGGGCATAGGTGTCCCATCCACCGCCGGAAACATGCTGAACACCCAGGGCGGCGAGGCGAAGCCGCGCCAGCGCATAGAGATCGCATTGCCATCGCGCGCGCGCATTCTGCGTAAACGCGGTAGCGGCCTGAGCATCGTGACCGACGAACGCGGCCCGAACCTCATCGCCGACTTCGAAGTTCGGCTGGCCGATCGCAGGGCCGAGCCACGCCAGCAGGCGGCCGGGATCCGTGTCCATGGCGCGAACGGTGGCTTCGATGACGCCGCCCGCGAGCCCTCGCCAACCGGCATGGGCCGCACCAATGGCAGACCCGTCTCGCGCAGAGAGAAGAACCGGCAGGCAGTCGGCCACCTGAATTGCGCACACGGGGCCGGCGCGACGAGTGACGACGGCATCGGCGCGAAAGGGAGTGCTGCCAGCACGGCTATCGACCGCACCGCGGCTGCCGCTGCTACTACTACCGCCAATGCCCCAGCCACTTGCACCGCTGCTACCAATACCGCTACCCGAGCCGACTGCACCGCTGCTACTAACGCCGCCAGCACTCGAACCGACTGCACCTCTGCCCGTCGCTGTGCCCCCGGGCGAATCCAAATCGACTACCGCAATACCGTGCACCTGCTCCAACCAAACAGGCTCCGACGGCAATCCAAGGTGTTCATGCACTCGCCGTCGATTCTCGGCAACGGCGCTCGGCTCATCGCCAACGTGCACACCGAGGTTCAGTGAGCGGAAGGGCCCGCTGCTGACTCCGCCATTGCGCAACGTCATCGCGGCACTAACCTGCCGCTGCGTCCGCCAGTCCGGCGCAACAAACTGAAACCCCGCTTTCGACACCTACTTCCCTCGTGTGGGGCGAATGTCCTGAGTGTTGTCCCCCAGTTTCGTGTCGGCTTCAAGCGCAGCGATGAGCGCTGCCATGTCCGCCGGTGGCGGCGCTTCCCATTCGAGCGGTTTGCCCGTGAGCGGATGCTCGAGCGCGAGTCGCGTGGCATGCAACGCCTGCCGCTTGAACGACTCGATCACGGCGATGAGCTCAGCACCCGCCCCGCGCGGAATCGTGCGCCGGTTGCCGTACACCGGGTCTCCCACCAGCGGAAATCCGATGTGCGCGAAATGCACCCGAATCTGGTGCGTGCGACCCGTTTCGAGCTGCGCCCGCACGTACGTGTGGCCGCGATATCGCTTGAGCACGCGGTAATGCGTTACCGCTTCCCGGCCATCTGCGCGCACCGCCATGCGTATGCGCTGGGTTCGATGGCGGCCAATTGGCTCATCCACCGTTCCTCCCCCAGTCATCACTCCGAGACACACGGCGAGGTACGCACGCTCCACGTCGCGCTCGGCAATCTGAGCGGCGAGTGCAGCGTGAGCCTCAGGCGTGCGGGCCACGATCATCAGGCCGCTCGTGTCCTTGTCCAACCGATGCACGAGCCCAGCCCGAGGCACTAGCGCCAGCTTCGGGTCCAGCGCCAGCAAGGCATTTTGCAAAGTGTGACTGGCGTTGCCGGCACCCGGGTGCACCACCAGCCCGGCAGGCTTGTTGATGACGAAAATACCGCGGTCCTTGTAGACCACATCCACGGGCAGGTCTTCCGCGGTAACCCGCGTTTCCGCCTCGAGCCGCGCCTCGATACGCACCTGCTCGCCACCATGCACTTTGTCGCGGGGCCGGGGGAGCTGGCCGTCCACCTGAACGGCGCCGGCCTCGATCCAGCTATGCAGGCGGGCGCGCGAATACTGCGGCAGCGCGCGCGCAAGGGCCTGATCGAGCCGCAGACCCGCCATTTGCGCGTCGATCTGCAGGTCGTGGGTGCGGAACTCCCCGGGAGATACCGGGGTCGGAGTCGTGACTGACAAAAAGGCTATACTTCGCCGCCGTTTCGGCCGGCCAGTCTTCCTCAAGGGGAAGGCCAACGCAAACCGAACGGTAGAACTCATAGAAAGGCTCCTCAATAATGACTCTGACCGGGTTCGCGCGCGGCGGTGTGCTTGCGCTTTTCATCGCTCTGGTCGCCCTCTCCGGGTGCCGCTCGAATCGGGACAAGGCTCTGCAACGGCAGGGGCCCGAGGCGTTGTACAAGATGGCCCGGCACAGCCTGGATGCCTACGATTTCAACACCTCCATCAAGACGTACGAGGCGCTGACCGCCCGCTACCCGTTCACGAACGAAGCGCGGCAGTCCCGGCTGGACCTCATTTACGCGTACTACCGGGCGGGCGAGAGCGAGTCCGCCATCGATGCCGCCGAGCAGTTCGTGCGCGAGAACCCCACCCACCCGCGCGTGGATTACGCGTGGTACATCAAGGGCCTGGTCGATTTCGAGCGCACGCCGAACATTCTCGAGCGCCTGTTCCGGGTGGACCTGACGGAGCGCCCGCCCACCACGGCGCGCAAGTCGTTCACGGCGTTCAAGACGGTGGTCGAGCAATACCCGAAGAGCGACTACGCTCACGATGCCCAGAAGCGCATGGTGTTCCTGCGTAACCGGCTCGCGGAATACGAAGTGCACGTGGCCGCGTACTACCTGAAGCGAGGCGCGTTTGTTGCCGCCGCTCAGCGGTCCAAGGGTGCCATCGAGCAGTACGATGGGGCGCCGGCCATTCGGGAAGCGCTGGCCATACTCATCGAATCGTACGATCGGCTGGGGCTCAAGCCGTTAGCGGATCAGAGCCGGCAGGTGTACGAGGCGAACTTCAAGGACAACGTGCGGGAAGCGCAGGCGGCCACGCACAAGTCGTGGTGGCAGGTCTGGCGCTGAAAGCATCCGCAGGCGGAGTCGCGGTCAGCTAGCGCCGATAGCCGTTCGTTATGGGGTAGCGCCAGTCGCGGCCGAAGGCGCGGCGGCTTACGCGGACGCCGGGCGGGGCCTGGCGGCGTTTGTATTCGTTGCGCTTCACCAGGTCGAGCACACGCGCCACAGTGGTTCGGTCGAAGCCGCGGGCTTCGATTTCGTCGACCGACAAATCCTCTTCGATGAACGCTTCGAGAATCGCGTCCAGCACTTCGTAGGGCGGCAGCGAATCCGAGTCTTTCTGATCCGGGCGCAGCTCGGCCGAGGGTGGCCGATCGATTACTCGCTGCGGGATCACCTTGCCCAGTGAGTTGCGGTAGTTGCACAGCCGGTAGACCAGCAGCTTGCTGCAGTCTTTGATCGGCGCGAAGCCACCAGCCATGTCGCCATAGAGCGTGGCGTAACCCACGGCCATCTCGCTCTTGTTGCCCGTGGTGAGGAGCATGCGCCCCGTTTTGTTTGAGATGCCCATCAGCAGCAGCATGCGGCAGCGAGACTGAATGTTCTCTTCCGTAGTGTCGGGCCGCGTGCCTGCGAACTCGCCTTTGAGCGCGGCGAGCGTGGCTTCAAACATGCCTTCGATGGTGACGTGGCTGTACTTCACACCGAGGGACCGCGCTTGCTCCGCCGCGTCGTCCACACTCATGTCTGAGGTGTAACGCGACGGCATCATCACTGCGTGCACGCGTTCTGCGCCTAGTGCGTCTACGGCGATGGCAAGCGTGAGAGCTGAATCCACACCGCCGGAGAGGCCCATCACCACGCCGGGGAAGCCGTGCTTGTTCACGTAGTCGCGCACACCGAGAACGAGCGCGCGGTAGACACTCGCTTCGTCGGCGAGGTCGGGGACCACGGGACCCGGCAGCGGAATGGCGTTGCCGGCGTCATCTCGCGTGAAATCGATTGGGTAGACGCCTTCCTCGAAGGCAGGCGCTCGCAGCACCACCACGCCATTCGCATCCATGACAAATGAGTTGCCGTCGAACACCAGTTCGTCCTGGCCGCCCGACATGTTCACGTACACCACGGGCAGCCGCACTTCGAGCACGCGGCCGCGAACCACGGTCTCGCGCTCGCGTTGCTTGTGGATTTCGAAAGGCGACGCATTGAGGACCACCAGCAGTTCCGCGCCGGCGGCGCGTGCGAGTTGCGCCGGGCCTGGCTCCCAGATGTCTTCGCAGACGAGCAGTCCGATGCGAAAGCCTTTTCGCTCCACCACCGTGGGCTTCGCGCCCGCGAGGAAGTAGCGCTTCTCGTCGAACACTTTGTAGTTCGGCAGCTCGCTCTTGCGGTGATTGGCGTGCAGGACACCGTCCGCGATGAGCGCGGCGGAGTTGTAGATGTCTGTTCCCGTGTATTCGGGGTAGCCGATGATGACGCCGGTGTCGCCTACCTCAGTGCACACGCGCGCCAGCGCGGCATCCATCTGACGACGGAAGCCGCGGTGGAATAGCAGATCTTCAGGCGGGTAACCCGAGAGCGTGAGCTCGGGGAACACCACCAGATCGGCCTGCAGATCGGTCTGGGCGCGGCGCGCCGTGGTAATCGCCCGAGTGGCGTTCCCCTGGACGTCCCCGACCAGCAGATCGAGCTGCGCGAGCGCGAACCTGAGGTTAGGTTTCACGACTCATGGGCGCTTGCGCGTCCCTCTTGCCGGTGAGGCGCTCGCCTTGCCAGACGTTTTTGCAGATGCCCTGGAAGGCGTTTTGCCGGCGGATTTTGCGGGAGCGGATTTTGGCTTGGGCGAAGATTTCGCGGCCACTGGGCGCGGAGCCGCTTTCTTCTTTGGGGTGCCGCGAGAAGGCGACTTCGTTGTCGTTTTCTTGCCGTCCCTCGAGCCCGCGCTGGAAACCGAAGCCGCGCGCGACGCCGCCGCAGACGAACTCTTCGCACTCTTGGCGCGCGCGCCGCCTTTCGAGCCAGCAGGCCTGGCGCCCGCACGACCTGCTGCCACCGAAGAGGCTACGCTCTTACCTGCCGCAGACTTCGCCACGACTTTCTTGCCCGTAGCGGCTGCAGAAGCCGACTTCCGGGCCGCCTTTGCCGGCGCTTTCTTCGCCGCCGGCCTGGCGCCGCCACCGGTGCCATTCACTTTCGCGCGCACCGAGCTCAACTCTTCATTCAACTCATCGTTCTCCCGGCGAGCAGCCGCCGCGGCGGTCTTGCGCTGAGCCCGGCGAGCCTTGAGAAGCGTGGCCATCGCAGACCCCAACTCCGCTGGTGACTTCACCGTGCGCACACCTGCCGCATCCAGCGCGCGGAATTTATCCGCCGCCGTGCCCTTGCCGCCCGCAACGATGGCACCCGCGTGCCCCATGCGCTTGCCCGGAGGCGCGGTCACGCCTGCGATGTAGGCCACCACAGGCTTGGTCACGTAGTGCTGAATGAAGCTGGCCGCCGTCTCTTCATCGCTGCCGCCAATCTCGCCGACGAGAATGATTCCCTCGGTCTGCGGATCGCGCTCGAACAGCTCAAGCACATCCACGAAATTCATGCCGCGCACCGGGTCGCCGCCGATGCCAACGCAGGTGCTCTGCCCGAGCCCCGCATTCGTGGTCTGGAACACAGCTTCATAGGTGAGCGTGCCCGAGCGCGACACGATGCCCACCGCGCCTTTCTTGTGAATGAAGCCCGGCATGATGCCGATCTTGCATTCGTCCGACGTGATGATGCCCGGGCAGTTCGGCCCGATGAGCCGCGTGCCCGTGCCGGCCAGCGCTGCTTTCACGCGCACCATGTCGTTCACCGGAACACCCTCGGTGATGCACACAACGAGCTCGATGCCCGCGTCGGCCGCTTCGAGAATGGCGTCTGCCGCGAAGGCCGCAGGCACATAGATCATGCTCGCTGTGGCGCCAGTGTCCTTGACCGCCTCGGCCACAGTGTTGAACACCGGCTGGCCGATATGCGTTTCGCCACCGCGACCCGGGGTGACGCCGCCCACAAGCTTGGTGCCGTAGGCGAGACATTGTTCGGAGTGATACGTGCCCTGCTTGCCTGTGAAGCCCTGGCAGATAACGCGCGTGTTTCGATTGATCAGGATGCTCATGCGTGGCCTTTCGCGGCAAGGGCCACGACGGAACGCGCGGCATCGGTGAGATCGGCGGCGGCGGTAATGGCAAGCCCGCTCGACGCCAGCATTTCGCGCGCCTTCGGCGCGTTCGTTCCTTCCAGACGCACCACCACCGGCACCTGAACGCCCACGTTCTTGACCGCAGTGATGATGCCCTCCGCAATGATGTCGCAGCGGACGATGCCGCCGAAGATGTTCACGAGGATGGCGCGCACCTTGGGGTTGGAGAGAATGAGCTCGAACGCGATGGTGACGCGCTCGGCCGTGGCACCCCCGCCCACGTCGAGGAAATTCGCGGGTTGCCCGCCGTGGAGCTTGATGAGATCCATGGTGGCCATGGCGAGGCCGGCGCCATTCACCATGCAGGCGATGTCACCATCGAGCGAGACGTAGTTGAGATCGTGCTCGCTCGCGCGCCGCTCCATCGCATCTTCCTGCGTGGGGTCGCGGAACTTCGCCAGCTCCGGTTGCCGAAACACCGCATTCGCATCGATGTTGATCTTGCCGTCGAGGCAGACGAGCTTGCCTTCCTTGGTCACGATGAGGGGATTCACCTCGAGCAGGCTCGCATCCTTCTCGAAGTAGAGTTTCTGCAGGGCCATCACGATGGACTGGAAATCGCCAATCTGTTTGCCCGCAAGGCCCAGCCCGAAGGCGAGCTTGCGGCACTGGTACGGCTGCAGGCCCGCCGCCGGGTCGATATTCACGGAGAGAATCTTCTCCGGCGTGTGCGCGGCGACCTCTTCGATATCCATGCCGCCGGCCGCGGAGGCGATGACGGCGATGCGCCCTTTCTCGCGATTGAGCGTAAGCGACAGATAGATTTCCCGGTCGATGTCAGACCCGGATTCCACGTAAACGCTGCCGACCGGCAACCCCTCCGGACCCGTCTGCTTCGTAACCAGGTGCGTGCCCAACATGGCTTTCGCAGCGGAACGTACGGTGTCGAGGTCCCGCGCTACCTTGACGCCGCCCGCCTTGCCCCGGCCTCCCGCGTGGACCTGCGCTTTCACCACCCAGACCGGGCCACCGATGGCCTGGGCGGCCGCGACGGCTTCTTCGGCGGAAGCCGCGACCCGGCCGGAGGGCACCGGTATGCCGTAGCTTCGAAAAACTTCTTTCGCTTGATATTCGTGCAGGTTCATCAGTTCACAGGTCCGTTAGCGGAAGGCGGCGTATTCTCCAGTAAAGAGTCAGGAGTGGAAAGCCGAAGCGTCGCTCCCGGCCCGCGTGACCTCGATCCGCGCATCGCTTCCTGAAAGCCGCGACTGCGGTCGCCTTTTGGGAAAGGCGCGGATGCTAGAGTCGCGCCACCCCCGGGTCGCACCGGTTTTCACTCCGCGTCACCATGCCGGCCAGCGCCGCGTCTACCGCCACCGTTCCGAGCGATCTCGCCTGGCGCGTCATCGGCCTGGTCAATCTGTATCGGCTGCTGGTGCCGCTGGTGCTGTTGGCCATGTTCTGGCTTGCGGCGCCGAAAGTCGCCGTCTCCGCGACTCAGCCGCAGCTGTTCCTCTCAGTCAGCGTCGGATATTTCTTCGTTGGAGTGCTGATGGTGGTAGCGCGGCGGCTGTCGTGGCCCAGCATCCGCATCGTGGCGCTGCTGAATGTGGCGGTGGATACCCTCGCCATCGCTCTCATTCTCTACTCCTGCGGAGGTATTGCCAGCGGCCTGGGGATACTGCTGGTGCTGCCGGTAGGCGCCATGGCGGTGCTCGGCGACAATCGCGACGCCTTCCTGATTGCGGCAATAGCCGCGCTCGGGGTGCTGATCCAGCAGATTTTCGTGTATCTCGCGGGCGATGCGACCTCTGCCGACTACACCACTGCCGGCGTGCTTGGGCTGGTGCTGTTCGCCGTGGCGCTCTTCGTGTGGCCCATCGCGAATCGGCTGCGAGAAAGCGAGGCACTGGTCCGTCGGCAGGAGGTGGACCTTGCGAATATGGCGCAGCTCTCGCAGTACATCGTTCAGCACCTGCGCGAAAGCATCCTGGTAGTCGACAACTCAGATCGCATCCGCCTGATTAATGAGTCCGCCGCACTGATGCTGGGAGACAGCAGTGCCTACCCCGGCGCGCTGCTCGGGGAGGCGTCGCCCCGGCTTCTCTATCTGCTCGAGACCTGGCGCCAGGGCACCGGCGCGCCGTCGGACCCGCGAGAAAGCTTCGTTGCCGCGGACGGCGGGCGCCTGGTGCGCCCGCACTTTGCGCCGCTCGGCGGCGTGACTCCGGCACCGGTGCTGGTATTCCTCGAGGACACAAGCCTCATTGAAGAAAAAGTGCAGCAGTCCAAACTTGCGGCCCTTGGACGCCTGTCCGCGAGCATCGCCCACGAGATTCGCAACCCGGTGGGCGCCATGAGCCACGCGGCTCAACTCCTGAGTGAATCGGAGCAGTTGCCCACTGCAGACCGGCGCCTGACGGAAATCATCCGCGGCAATTCGGAACGTGTGAGCACCATCATCAACAATGTGCTGCAACTGTCTCGTCGTGAGCCCACCCACCTGGAGCGGCTGCTGCTATCGGATTGGGTGGATGACTTCCGCGCCGAGTTCTGCGAGACCACGCAATGGGCGCCGGCCCGGCTGGTCGTCAGCACGCCTTCCACGAACATAGAGGTGCGCGTGGATTCCACCCAGCTTCACCAAGTGGTGTGGAATCTCTGCGAAAACGCCGTGCGACATGCGTGTGCGGATAAACCGGGCTCAGCCATCGAAATACGGGTCGGTCGCCTGAGCCCTGGGGCACGCCCCTATCTGGAGATCGCCGATCGGGGGCCGGGCGTCGCCGTGGAAGACCTCGAGCGCATCTTCGAGCCTTTCTTCACTCGCGGACGAGGTGGCACCGGGCTCGGCCTGTTCCTGGCGCGCGAGCTGGCGCAGACCAACGGCGCTACTCTTTTGTATGAATCGCGCGCGGGGGGCGGCAGCATTTTCCGGCTGGTGTTCGCCGACCCCACCCGCTGGGAGTTAGGATGAGCCTCGTCTCGATTTCGATCTATCCCGCATGAGCAAAGCCACCGTCCTCATCGTCGACGACGAGCCAGACCTGCTGGAGTTGGTCAGCCTCACGTTGAGCCGCATGAGCCTGGAGACGCGCACGGCGCCGGATCTGGGCACGGCGCAGAAGCTGCTTCAGGGGCAGGCGTTCGATCTGTGCCTCACAGACATGCGCTTGCCCGACGGTGACGGGCTCGATCTCGTCGCGTGGATTCAGGAATGCCGGCCGCAAGTGCCGGTGGCGGTGATCACCGCACACGGCAACGTCGAATCGGCGGTTCGCGCATTGAAGCTCGGCGCGTTCGATTTCGTGTCGAAGCCGCTCGATCTCGGTGTCTTGCGCAAGCTCGTCGGAAGCGCCATCCGTCTCGGCACACGAGCGGATGGCGGCACGACCGTCTCTGCCCCCGGCCCACGCCTGATCGGAGCCTCGCAGGTCATGCAGCAGCTGCGAGAGATCATCGCTCGCGTTGCGCGCAGCCAGGCACCGGTACACATCTTCGGCGAATCGGGCACAGGTAAAGAACTGGTGGCCCGGCTCATTCACGATAGCGGTGCCCGCAGTGACGGGCCGTTCGTGGCGGTGAACTGCGGCGCCATTCCCACCGAGCTCATGGAAAGCGAACTGTTCGGCCACAAACGGGGCAGCTTCACAGGTGCGGTGGCCGACAAGAAAGGACTCGTGCAGAGCGCCGAGGGCGGCACGCTCTTCCTGGATGAAGTGGCAGACCTGCCGCTGCACATGCAAGTAAAGCTGCTGCGCGTGGTGCAGGAAAAAACCGTAAGGCCGGTGGGCGAATCACGCGAAGAAACCGTGGACGTGCGCATTCTCTCGGCCACACACAAGAATCTGGCGGATCTGGTGGCAGCGGGCCGCTTCCGCGAGGACCTTTTCTACCGCATCAACGTCATCGAGATGCGGGTGCCCGCGCTCCGTGAACGCAGCGAAGACGTTCCGACGCTGGCCGCAGCCATACTCGACCGCCTGAGTCGGCGGATGAAAATCGATGTGCCCAGACTCGATTCAGAGGCCATGGAGGGACTGAAAACCTATGCCTATCCGGGCAATGTCCGGGAGCTCGAGAACGTGCTCGAACGTGCGTTGACTCTGTGTGTTGGAGGGGTGATCACGGCGGAGAACGTCAAGTTACGCGCCACCGCGCGCGTTGTGCCCGAATCGCCAACGTCCCCGGCCCCGGCCCCGCGTGAAGGAGCGCTCGGGGCGCAGCTCGAGGGCCTGGAGCGGGACGCCATCGTCAAGGCGCTGGAAAAGACTCGTTACAACAAGACTGCCGCCGCCAAGCTGCTGGGCATGAGCTTTCGGGCGCTTCGCTATCGCATCAAGAAGCTGGGGCTGGAATAGCTCGAGGCGTCGCCACTGACTGACAATCCACGTCAGTTTGTGACGCCGCGGACACGCACGTCGTCTGTGAGTGACGTGACTAAGTTAAGTGCGCGGACCCCGCCGCTCCACAAAATATCTTCCCTTTCAGCCACTTGAAAAGCGAAAGGGAGATTGGCACAGGCTTTGCTGTTCTCTCTGCGCCGGCGACTCCCAGCCGCCCCAGTTTCTCTACAAACGTTCCAGGAGCGTCTCCCATGAAGGCTGTTCAACAGGGTTTTACCCTGATCGAGTTGATGATTGTCGTCGCCATCATCGGCATTCTCGCCGCCATCGCGATCCCCGCTTATCAGGACTACACGATTCGTGCGCAGGTCACTGAAGGCATGAACCTGGCGAGCGCCGTGAAGGCGGAAGTCGCCGAGTACTACGCGCAGAACGGCACCTGGCCGACGGACCTCACGGGCACGACGGGCACGCTCGGTCACGCCGCTACCGAGATTCCCAGCGGTAAGTACGTGAAGGCCGTGAACATCGTTGCCACGAATGGCACGATCACGATCGAGTTCGAAGGCCCGGCTGCTGGCAACGGCTTCCAGGCGAACGAAAAGATCACGGGTAAGATCCTCGCCCTGCGCCCTGTGCTGAGCGGCAACGACGACACCGCCAACGAAGACGTGGTTTGGGTTTGTGGTCAGCATGCTGCTCCGACCCTCACTCATGACCCGACTGCGGGCGCGGCGTCATCTGATGCCGCTGGTCTGACGACTCTCGACAACAAGTATCTTCCTGCCACTTGCCGTCCGTAATCTAACGGTTTGAGACGACAGGGAAGCCCCTCTCCGGAGGGGCTTCTTCTTTTGGGAAACCAGTCACGCGTGAACCCGGTAGCGTGTGCGACCATGGAGCCGATTTTGACAATTGCCTCATCAACCTTCTCCGGTAGACTGAAGGTCTCGGACCGCGGGTCGCTTGCCCTAACTCCATGAATGACAACGCTTCACTAGCGCTCGGGAGCGCACGCTCCGGGCTGGGTGGCCTGCCTCAACGCCTCGTCCAGGATGGCGTGGTGGAAGAGGCTGCAATGCTTGAAGCGTTGAATGCCTCTCGCGAGAAGAAGACGAGCGTCGTCACCCAGCTGGTGACCAGCGGCGCCGCCAACGCGCGCGATATCGCCATTGCCGCTTCCAACGAATTCGGCGTACCCCTTTTCGATCTGGACGCGGTCAGCACCGATCCCGACATCGTCCGCCTTGTCAGCGAGAAGCTGCTGGCCAAGCACCGTGTGCTGCCCGTGTTCCGGCGTGGCAAGCGACTGTTCCTGGCGGTGGCGGACCCGACCAATCTCCACGCCATCGACGAGATCAAGTTCGCGACCGGCCTTGGCGTCGAAGCCGTGGTGGTCGAAGACGATAAGCTGCAGAAGGCCGTGGACAAGGCCATCGAGCAGAACGATGCCCAGATGCCCTCCCTCGGCGAGGATGAGGGCATGGACCTCGAGGGTCTCGAGGTCACCGCCGGTGACGACGAGCTCGACGACAAGGTCAGCCGGGACGACGTCGAAGATGCGCCCATCGTGCGCTTCGTCAACAAGCTCATGCTCGACGCCATCCGCCGCGGCGCTTCGGACATCCACTTCGAGCCGTACGAGAAAATCTATCGCGTTCGATTTCGCATGGACGGCGTGCTGAAGGAAATTGCGCAGCCGCCTGTGCAGCTCGCCGGCAAACTCTCGGCTCGCCTGAAAGTCATGTCGCGCCTCGACATCGCCGAGCGCCGCGTCCCGCAGGACGGCCGCATCAAGATGCGCCTGTCGAAGAACCGCTCCATCGACTTCCGCGTCAGCACCTGCCCCACGCTGTTCGGCGAAAAGATCGTGCTGCGTATCCTGGATGCCTCCCAGGCCATGATGGGCATCGATGCCCTCGGCTACGAGCCGTTCCAGAAAGATCTCTACATGAAGACCCTTGCGAAACCGCAGGGGATGATCCTGGTCACCGGCCCGACCGGCTCGGGAAAAACAGTTTCGCTGTACACCGGCCTCAACATTCTCAACCGTGAAGATACGAACATCTCCACGGCCGAGGATCCGTCCGAAATCAACCTGCCTGGCGTCAACCAGGTGAACGTGAATGCGAAGGTGGGGCTCACTTTCGCGGCGGCCATGCGCGCGTTCCTGCGCCAGGACCCTGACGTCATCATGGTCGGTGAGATTCGTGACCTCGAGACGGCGGAAATCGCCATCAAGGCCGCGCAGACGGGCCACCTCGTGTTGTCCACGCTGCACACGAACGACGCTCCGCAGACGCTCACCCGTCTCATAGACATGGGCGTGAAGCCTTATGCTATTGCAACCTCAGTCAGCCTCATCATCGCGCAGCGCCTCGCGCGCCGCCTTTGCTCACAGTGCAAAGTGCCAATGGATATTCCGAAGGAAGCGCTCCTGAAAGAAGGCTTCCCGGAGGCTGACATCGCCGCGGGAATCAAGCTGTTTGCGCCCAAAGGCTGTTCGGCCTGCACCGACGGTTACAAGGGCCGCGTAGGCATCTACCAGGTATTACCGGTCACCGACGCCATCGCGCGCATCATTCTCGCTGGCAAGAGCGCCGTCGAGATCGCCGACCAGGCAGCACTCGAAGGAGTGTGGGACCTGCGCCGGTCCGGACTAGAAAAAGCGAAGGCCGGCATGACGAGTCTCGAAGAGGTCAACAGCATCACGATCGAGTGACGCAGGAACAATTCTCATGGCACAGGCAGCAACAGCATCCGTCAAGA
>JBDTUL010000088.1:0-14779 GCA_040007735.1 Gammaproteobacteria bacterium
AAAATCAGCAACTGATGGTTCAGAAGAAGCGATTCGGCGACGACCGCGCGGGCACCACCCGGAGTCACGGTCCTGATTGTCGTGACGATCAGATGAGCCATCAGCATGAATCAATCCCGCATGCAGCGAACAATGGCCGGACTTGGCGGCGTTCGCAAGTCTATGACTCAGCCGCCGATTGCGGCAGAATTGTAAGTCGCCATGGACAGGTCCAGTGCGCATTCGGATGGGCCGTGACGTTACAATGAATCAACCGGCGGCTGTGGTGTTCGATGACGATGAAGACGTACAGCACTCGGAACGTGCTGGTCACCGCCACGAAGAAGTCGCACGCCACGATCGCCTTTGCATGATTGTTGATGAACGTCGACCACCGTTGATCGCCTCGGGGTCGACCCGGCGGCGGTCGCGGCAGATACTTTCGCACCGTACGGGGCGAAACCCGCAGGCCGAGTTTCAGCAGCAGCTCATTGGCGATCCGCTTCCTGGCTCCAGAGTGGATTCTCACGCGCCATGCGCCGAATCAGCTCGCGCAGTTCCTGCGGAATCCGCGGGCGCCCAGGCCGTGACTTCCATCGCCACAGGAGCCGGAAACCGGCTCGATGCCAACGGAGTAGGGTTTCGGGTTGTACGACGATCAACGCCGAGCGCCATGCGAACCAGCGTGAAAGAAATGCCAGACTCACCCGTGTCGCAGCATCGATCCGTCGTGGCTTCACGCCACGTTCCACATAGAGCGCCAGTTGTCGGCGAAGAAACCGGAATCTCAGCTTCCAGCGATCTGCGCGTCCGAAGGACCAGCCCGCACCAGTTGATCAGGTCCGATAAGACTCGAACGACAATGGAAAGCGCGCGTCGCACTTCGCGATCACGCCACATTCACTGCGACCGATTGATTCCACGGCCCATGGATCGAATTATTGCGGAGGACAAGGGGATCTGGAATTCGACCTGGTGCGCAGCGGCCGAAGGAGGTGACACCGAGCTTCAGAAAAGAAACCCGGCGGCATCTTCTTCATCGTCGACCACAACGCCGGGCCCGGTTCCGGTACGAGCGCAAAGGGATCGGCGCGTCTCAAACTAACTAGACCGTCGCGAGGAGCGCGCTCTGGCTGGCAGTGATTCGCCGCTTCGCGGAGCGCCAGCGCATCCTGCTTGCTGAAGCCAACGAGGACAACTGCGAGAGAGACCTCTCTCGACGAAGAAATTCTGAACATTCCGCGACAGCGATGCGGCACGCGGCTAGCACGGAAAGCAAACGCGCCGGTACTGATCGCCGGAAATGCGATGGACCGAATCTTCTTTCTAAGATCAATGCTCTCGCTGTGAGTTGCCGAGTTGCAGGCAGTCCGGTCCCCTGCAATTGTACGAGATTATCTCGCTGCGCTTTGAGCGCGCGACCTCGCCTCCGCTCGCCCGCTCATCGCGTTCTGCTGTCCGTGTTCGCCTCTTGAATTAGCTCTTCCTGCAAAGGAAGGTCGCACTAAGCCAATTAGTGCGAGCGGCGTTGACGTGTCAGGCTGCAGCCCTTCGGCTCAGAAAGCGCCGACGCACAAGTCGGGCGGCTCCAAATGTGAACGGGACAATCGCCACATAGGCCGCCACAACCAGCTGACCAACGTTCCGCGCCTCCGCATTAATGGCTCACGTCGGGAGAGCAGAACGAGCGCGCAGCAACCGGTGCCAAGAATCCGACTGCGGCGGGCTCGGAGCAGAAATTCACGGCCATGACGGTGGACTCCTGGCGGGTCCCCTTTTGCCCTTGGGGCAAGTTCCGGACCGCGGCAGGAAGCAAGAGGCAGTTGTTGCGGCCGCGCCATGGTTCACGCATACCCCCTTGCGGATTTCGTAAAACTAGGTTCGCCGCGAATTGTCAAGAATGCATCGCCATAGGCCATGCGCGCGGCTAGACTGGGCGAGGGGCCAAGGCACCGATCTAGGTGCCTGCGGTTGTGAGGGGGAATTGAAGCTATGCACCCAGCGTCTTTGCAGACTGTTCAGCGTATATCGACCTCTGACATTCCAGCGGCGCAGCGACTTAATTTTTGGAATGACGTCGCTTCGGACACGTATGGCCCCCTCGTTGTCGATGGCGACCGGCGAACCGCCTTCAACGGCGAGATTGCGCGTCTGCCCTTGAACGGCTGTGAGTTCACTTCCGCACGATCGACGCCTGCAACTGTTCGCTATCAGCGCCTCTCGCGCGGACCCTGCAGTCACGCGCAGTGGATCAATCTGCTGCTGCAGTTCGGCGGTAACAGCCAATCGGAACTGAACGGTCGCACGTCAGATATGCACCCCGGCGACTTCATGCTGTTCGATCCCTCAAAACCCTATTTGACTCGCTTCGATCAGCCGACCCATGTCCTCATTCTTCGCATGCCGCGAACGCAGCTGATGGAGCGAGGTTTGGACCTGGAGCCCCATGTTGGCCAGCGCATCGGTGGCAATACCGGGGCTGGCGCCTTGCTATCCTCGTTTGTGAGGAGCCTTTATCCGCAGAGTGATTCGTTCGATGACGCGTGGGTTGATCCCGCGAGCGAAGTTCTCTTCACGTTGCTCGAGCTCGTGTATCGACCCGCCCAGCGTGTCATCGAAACGCCGACTGCCTCGCAACGCGTTTTCGAGCGCGCCAAAGACTATATAGAACGCGGTCTTTGCGACCCGACCTTCGATGCCTTGAACGTCGCGCCCCAGATTGGTGTGAGCGCTCGTTACGTGCAGATCCTCTTTGCTCGCACGGGCACGACGCCTTCGCGGTACCTACTTCGACGTCGCCTGGAATTGGCGGCCGCGCGGCTGAAGACCGATCATCAGGCGTCTATTTCGGCGATCGCCTTCTCCGTCGGTTTCAACGACCTCAGTCACTTCAGCCGTGCGTTCCGTCGGCAGTATCAGAAGTCGGCGGGGGAGTTCCGCTCCCAACCATAGCGAGCGGTTGCGCCCGTACGGGGTCGCTGGCCCGTAGAGTTCGCTCTACGCATATCCGCGTTCGCTGACAGCCAAGTCGGCTCACGCCCGCTAACTGCAACATCTCTGCGTCCCAGCACGGAGCGCACTGATGTGAGCACGAACCAGCGGATCCTGACCACCCACGTTGGCAGTCTCATTCGGCCACCCGAGTTCGTCGCCCTCCTGCGCGAGAAAGAGAAGGGTAATGCGGTACCGGGATTCGAGACCGCGCTGACTGCTGCTGTTTCGAAGATTGTTCAGGAACAGGCGGCAGTCGGAATCGACGTCGTCAGCGACGGTGAGTTTGGTAAGGGCATCGGGTGGGAGCAATACGTCCTCGAGCGACTCGAGGGATTCGAAGATCGCGCCATTTCGAAAGATCCTGAAGAACGGCCGCCCATCAAGCCATGGGGCGACCTCGCGCGATTCGCCGAGTTCTATGCCGAGTACTGGGCAGACCAGAAGCTCATGGAACGCGAGTTCGTCTGTAACGCACCGATTCGCTATACGGGATTCGCTGCCCTCCACCGCGATATTAACAATCTGAAGAACGCCATCAAGGGCTCGAGCGTCGTTGATGGGTTCCTGCCGGTCGCTGCACCGGCAAGCGCTGTGGCGCTCTCTCCGAACGAGTACTACAAAACCGACGAAGAGTTCATCTTCGCGACCGCTCAAGCGCTTCGGGAAGAATACAAAGCTATCATCGACGCCGGCCTGTGCGTGCAGATCGATGATGCGCACGTTCCTTTTGCATACGACCGAATGGTGCCTCCTGCGACGCTCGAGGACTACCGTCGCTGGGCGATGGTGCGCATCGAAGCGCTCAACGAGGCCACCAAAGGCTTGCCCGAGGAGCGCATGCGCTACCACCTGTGCTGGGGCAGTTGGAACGGCCCCCATACGGGAGATGTGCCACTCAAGGCAATCGCGGACCTCGTCTTGAAGGTTCGCGTTGGTGCGTACGCTATCGAGGCCGCTAATCCCCGACACGAACACGAGTGGAAGGTCTGGAAAGACGTGAAGCTGCCGGAGGGTCGCAAACTCATCCCCGGTGTGATCAGCCACGCGACGAACATCGTCGAGCATCCCGAGCTCGTTGCCGAGCGAATCGTGCGTTTTGCGAGCGTCGTGGGGCGAGAAAACCTGATGGCAGGCACGGATTGTGGGTTCGCGCAGGGTCCATTCGTCCGTCGAGTCCATCCGTCGATCATGTGGGCGAAGTTATCAGCGCTGACCGAGGGCGCTCGCCTCGCCACGCGCGAACTGTGGAGTTGAGGGAAACAAAGTGATCTGAGTCGTCAGTCAACGGCTGTAGCGCTATGAAAAACAGCGCGCAGTCTCATGGGGTAGACATGCGATCCATCGAAAGGCGTGGGGCAGTTCTGACGCCCATCGCTGGCGTGTTGCTCATCGCTGCTTCCGACCTGGTCCTTGGCCAGGCAGCGCCCGCGCGCCAGACCGACACGTCGGCCGCAAACAGGCATGATCTTGCCGAAGCCGTCGTCACCGCTCAGTTCCGCGAGGAACGCGTACAGGACACGCCTCTGGCGATCACTGCCTTGAACAGTGCAGCGCTTGAGCAGAAGGGCGTTTCAGATTTACGGCACGATCACGGGCCGCGTCGGGCGACCGCGTGAAACCATGTTCACAGTCCGACGAACATTCGGCGGCAGCAAGTGATCCCCCCGCCGGCGGCGGGGAGGCAATGGGCCCCTGTCGCTGGCTTTTCCGCTCAACACAGACACCCTGCAGTTGCTTGCTCTCAACATCAGCAAAGGGTGCCGTTGTCGGGACCGTCTTGGGGTTGCTCTCTGGCGGGCTCTTTAGGTCACATCATGGGAGAGCGAGTGCGACTCCTACAGTGGTGGCAACGCAGACCGACTGAATCGCCGATCTCTACAGTGCTCCCGCGCGGCGAACACTGAGCTGACGGCCCCCCTTTAGTGGGGAACGGCGCCCAGGGGCTGATGCCCTGGTAGCGCGCTGCCTATGCTGTTGCCAATTCAACGTCGCCTTCGAAACGGAGCCATCATGGTCGAAACTGCCTTTGCCTCGGAGCGCTTCGAACATCTCCGCGCCGTCATTGATTCGGATATTCAGTCCGGCCGCTATTACGGGGCCGTCATCAGTGTGGCGCGAGGCGGGCGCATGGGCCTCCATGCGGCCCATGGACACGCAGATGCCGGAAAGACCAAGCCGCTGAGTGTGGACTCCGTCTTCAGCATCTTTTCGGTCACCAAGGCGATCACGAACATTCTCGTTCTGCGAGCGATAGAGCTTGGGCAGTTCGCTTTGACAACTCAGATCACTGACCTCGTCCCCGAGTTCTCCGGACACGGACGTGAACAGATCACGGTTTATCATCTCCTGACCCACACGTCGGGCTTGCCAATTGTTTTTTCGCCGAAGCCGGACATGTATATCGATCGGCTGGATGATGTGGTTGCCGCTGTCTGTGCAAACATCCGCCCGGCGGAGCCGCCCGGTGAACGGGTGGCGTATTCTCCGATCGCCAACCATACGCTGCTGGGTGAGGCACTGCGCCGCTCCGACCCCAGGAAGCGCTCGTATCGCGCCATTGTTCACGAAGACCTCTTCGGTCCGCTCTGTATGAAAGACGCCTCCGTCGGTCTTCGCGCGGACCTACGCGATCGCCACGTCGTTCCCGACTTTCGCAATAACTTCCCGATTCACCATCCGGGCAGCAGCAACCTCGGTCCGAACGGCGCTTTCCAGGAAGAGTTTGCTGAGATGCCCTGGGTTGGGGTCGCGTCGAGCGTGCCGAGCCTCTTTCGTTTTGCGGAGATGCTTCGTCGAGGCGGCGAGCTCGACGGCAAGCGGGTTCTGTCACCCGCCACGCTTGCTTTGGCCACCCGCAATCTGACGGAAGAAAAGCCGAACGAGCTCTACAAGACGCTGTTCCATCAGCGCGGTTGGGCACCGGCACCAGCGTACCTCGGTCTCGGATTTTCCTTGCGTGGGACGACGGTGTGTCATCACCTTTACGGCACGCTCGCCTCGCCGGGAACATTCGGCAACTATGGCGCGGGAAGCGCGCTTTACTGGATCGATCCTGTGCGCGATGTGACCTTCGTCTGCCTCACCGCGGGCGTCATGAATAGCATCGATAACATCGATCGTTTCCAGCGCCTGTCGGATATCGCGCTCTCCGCAGCGATCTAAGGGATCGCAGACATGGCACACAGCACCCCGTTCGACTACATCATTGTCGGCGGTGGAACAGCCGGATGCGTGCTGGCCAATCGCTTGTCGGCCGATCCGGCGATCCGAGTGGCATTGATCGAGGCCGGACCGCCGGACCGCAGCGCCAAGATTCGCATTCCCGCAGCGGTGGCTGCCGCGATTGCCGATCCGGCGTTTGGCTGGGGCTACCACAGCACCTCGCAGGCGCATCTGAATGGGCGTCGCATCCCGATACCTCGGGGCCGAGTGCTCGGGGGCTGCAGCTCCATCAACGGCATGGCGTATTTTCGGGGCCATCCTCTTGATTTCGACGACTGGGCGGCCTCTGGCGCGGTGGGCTGGTCCTATCAGGACGTGCTGCCGCACTTTCTTCGCTCCGAGAACAATGAAGCCTGGCCCGCATCGCGCTTTCACGGCCGCGGCGGGGAGATGAATGTCATCGACATTCCTCAGCCCAACGCGCTCATCCATCGCTTCCTGGATGCGGCCGTGTCGCTTGGCTTCAAACAATGCCTCGACTTCAATGGCGAGGATCCGGAGGGATTTGGGCCGCGTCAGGCCACGATTCGCAACGGGCAACGTGAGTCGGGCGTTACGGCATTCCTTCGGCCTGCGCTGACGCGGCCAAATCTGACCGTGTTTACCGACACGCTCGTACGGCGCATTCGGATCGAGGCACGACGCGCGCGCGGCGTCACGATCGAGCGGGCCGGCGTCGTTCAGAACCTCGAGGCGCAGGCAGAAGTGATTCTGTCAGGCGGAGCATACGGGTCGCCCCAGCTGCTGCTGCTTTCAGGTGTTGGCCCTGCGGATGACCTGCGCGCGCTCGGGATCGAAGTCGTGCACGTTTTGCCGGGCGTTGGCATGGGCCTGCACGATCACCCGGCCACGGCGATCCAGATGCGAACGACGAACGCCGATTCGTATGGTCTGTCCTGGAAGACCTTCCCCCGCGGTTTTTGGAACGTGCTCGAGTATGCGTTCGCGCGCCGAGGTCCCTTGGCGAGCAATGTGTTCGAGGCCACCGGGTTCGTGCGCTCCAGACCGGGCCTCGATCGGCCGGATCTTCAGATCGTTTTCATGCCGGCTCATCGCAACGCGAACGGTTTCGCCATTCCCATCGGGCACGGCTACGGAATCGTGGTGATCGCCGTTCAACCCAAGAGCCGCGGGCGAGTCACGCTTGCCTCTGCTGATCCTCGCGTGGCGCCGAACATCGACCCGAATTTTCTCGCCAATCCGCTCGACACGCAGACGCTGCTCGAAGGCGCACGCCTCGCGCGTCGCATTCTCGCCGCGCCGGCCTTCAGGTCTCTGCGGTCAGTAGAGCTGTCGCCGGGTCCGACGGTTCGCGATGACGCGACCTGGGTCGAGTACATTCGAAACTCCGTGGTCACCGTTCATCATCCCTGCAGCACGTGCCGAATGGGCGCTGACGACCTGGCGGTCGTAGATCCGCAACTTCGTGTTCGCGGTCTGACGGGGCTTCGCGTCGTCGACGCGTCAGTCTTTCCACAAGTGGTCGGTGGCAACTCCAACGCCGCCGTGGTCATGGTCGCCGAGAGAGCCTCCGATCTGATTCTCAGTGCTCGCGCGGCATCGACACAGGCCGCCTGAACATTTCCAGTCGCAGGGAGGATCGCTTTTGAAGATTTTCGGAGCCGACAACA
This sequence comes from Gammaproteobacteria bacterium, assembly GCA_040007735.1. Classification (GTDB taxonomy): domain Bacteria; phylum Pseudomonadota; class Gammaproteobacteria; order Steroidobacterales; family Steroidobacteraceae; genus JADGHX01. Next base: position 7,827 of record JBDTUL010000088.1, read on the forward strand.
AGGAATTGATGACCGTCTCGTCGATCGAGCGACAGGGACGCGAGCTCGTGCTTCGAGGCAAGATCTTCGGCACTATGCCGATGACCGCAAAGGTTCGTCCTGCCGAGGTTCGCGCAGCGCTTCGCTTGCTCGACTTTCGAACGGTGGTGTTCCTTCTCTCGCTGCCATTTCGGCGCTGACCGCTACGTCGCGAGCACCCTTCTCAGGGAGCGACCCGGGGGGCTTCTGAGCATAAGCTCAACCGGAAACTTTGCATGGGACGTCGACTGGGTTGAACCTGTTCGTTTCTGTCCATTCGCTTTCGCCGTCGGCCAAGCCGACAAGACTCTTCTCAGCGCAATATTTTCCCCTGGCGCACATGGGGGCATCCGGTGGTTATCAGAGTCGATCTCGCCTATTCCGCTTTTCGCTCACCATACGTCGCGCTGAGTGACGTGGCACGGACACCGGACTGAGGCGCATGGCCATGCAATCAACACGCGCTCGTTCTATGACCGGTTCCTCGTCGGTGACCGATGAGAAACTCTTTGGCCGTCGGGGTCGTGGCCCGGCCCGTCCGGTTACCGCGACCATCAGCCGCACGAAGCTTCGTCCCCCCACGCGCCAGGGCGGCTTGGTGCCGCGGCCGGCGCTCATCGAGCGGATGTGCGGGCAGCCACGACCCCGATTGGCCTTGATACAGGCCGCAGCAGGCTTCGGAAAAACGAGCCTGCTCAGTGACATCTACCGACACTTGCGCGAGCGCAACGCTGCCGCGTGGTTGAGTCTGGACCCCGCCGACAACGATTACGCCCGCCTCCTGCTTCACCTCGTCGCCGCGATTGAAGCCAGTGGAATCGAGGTCTCTCCGACGTTGAATGAGGTCTTCCGCCTGGGTGGGCACCTTGCGCCGACCACAGCATGTGATTTTCTCGCCAACGCGCTCGCCGGAGCCGATCGGGCGCTGACACTCTGTATCGACGACGTGCACCTCCTCACGGAGCCTGCATGCACGCAGCTTCTGTCGCAGCTCGTTCTTGCGCCCCAGGCCGGCGTGTTCTGGGTCCTGTCGAGCCGCACTACGCCCGTCGCGCTGCCTCTGGGCCGATTGCGCATGCTCAACGAGCTCATGGAGATCGACGCGCGAATGCTCAAATTCAGCGACGTCGAGTGTGCGCAGTTCCTGAGCTTGAGCATCGGTGAACCACTCGAACCTGCGTTGACCCGGCTGCTGGCGCAGCGGACGGAAGGGTGGGTCGCTGGCCTTCAGATGGCTTCGCTGAGCCTCAAAGCGGCTCCGGATCGTGCAGCCCTGATTCGCGGGTTCTCCGGCACCAACAAAAACGTCGCGGACTTCTTGCAGACGGCGGTATTCGAATCGCTCGATGACGCGCTTCTACGTTTCCTTCTCGAGACTTCCGTGCTCCCGCGCCTCACCGCGGACCTCTGCAATTTCGTAACGGGACGGAGCGACGCCCGATTGCAGCTCGATCGCCTGGAAGCGCTCAATCTCTTCATCTTTTCGCTGGACGATGAACGAAGGTGGTATCGATATCATCACCTCTTCTCCGTTTTTCTCGAGCAACGCCTGCGTGACAGTGACCCGACCGCCGTCCACGCCGTGCACTTACGGGCGTCGACGTGGTTCGAGGAGAGCGGATTTCAGCTCGAGGCGATCGATCACGCGCTGCGCGCTCGTGCCTATTCGCGCGCTGCCGACTTGCTCGATCGTGCCAGTCTCTACGATCGCGGTCACTTGCGGATACTGGAGGGCTTCGCCACCCAGCTGCCGCAATCCGTCCTCGAGCAATTCCCGAACTTGCAGCTCGAACGCATCTGGAAGTGGGAAGCCGACTGGGATTTCCCCCGGTCTCGGGCCGCGCTTGGTCAGCTCGCACGGGTGCTGCACGCTTGGCGCTGCGGGCTGCGTGTCGCACCTTTGCACGTGGACCTTGACTACATCGCCGCCAAAATCGCGCATCGGGAAATGATGGTCGCGTTCGTGAGCGACGACATGGCCGTCGCGCGGCGGCTGTGCAAACAATGGTTGGCCGCGCGTCATCCGGCGGACGTGCAAATGCAGGTCTCCTGCGAGGGCGCCCTCATGGCGGCCGACCGCGAGCACTTCGTGAACGGTCGCCTCGATGTCGCCGTCGCCGCCCTTCACGAGCAGTATCAACGCGCACAGTTCAGCTTCGGTGAGGTGTTCCAGTATTGCATCGGCGGGCTATCGTATGCCGCGCTCGGAAACCTGACTCGCGCGGGCGAACTCTACCGCTGCGCCTATGACGGTGCGGTTGCCCTTCACGGGGAGCTGGCGCCGCTTGCGTCCATGCCTGCGCTCCTCCTCGCCGAGCTGCACTATGAACGAAATAAACTCGCCGAATGCCGCGCGCTGCTTGGAGGCTACCTCGAGATCTCGTACGGGCTTGGGTTTGTAGACAAGCTCATCGCCGGCTATCTCACGAAGGCCCGGCTGGAAGCGGGCGAGGGGCAGCGCGAGGTGGCTTGTCGCACGCTTGACGATGCGGAGCGTTGCGCCCGCGTCAGCGGGTTTACTCGCCTCTCGGCTCACGTGACGAATGAGCGCATACGGCAGGTGTTGGCCATCGGCGATCACGAAGCTGCACTAAAGATTGCGCGACAGGACTACCTGCCGCGTAGCTGCATGCCGCTGCAGCCACACGACGGTGTGACCTCGCGCGAGCTGCAGCTAGCGCTCGCCTGGTCGCGCCTGTCGCAGGTGAGCGGCGATCTGGATGCCGGGATCCGCCTCATGAAGAATTGGTATCACTTCGCCGAGGAGCGGGGCTTCACTCGGGCTGCCTTACAGTCGGCGCTCGAATTGGCGACCCTGCTCTGCGCACGTCATGATTTCAGTACGGCGTGCCAGTACACCTGCGAAGCGCTCCGCCTCGGCGCCAGAGGGGGCTTCTGGCGCACGTTCATCGATGGCGGGGAGCCCGTGCGAAATCTGCTGAAAGCGGCGCACGCCGGCGGATCGATACGCGGCGAGACGTCCGCTTACGCAGAGGAGTTGCTTCGAAGCTTCAGCGGGTCGGACGTCTCGGCGTTGCTTCCGCCGCCCGTGACAGCACAGACCGCGCGGCTCAACGAACTCAGCCGCCGTGAGCTCGATATCCTGGAACTCGCCGCCAACGATGTCCCCAATCGCGAGATTGCGCGCCGCCTCGTACTCTCCGAACACACCGTCAAGTGGTACTGGAAGCAGATCTTCGGAAAGCTTGCGGTTCATCGCCGCCTGCAGGCGGTGATCTCGGCGCGCGAGGCGGGGTTGATCTACTGACAACGTCCTGTCTCGAGGGCGGCCAGGTCTGCTCGGGACGTCTCTCATATTTTCGACGACCACAGGTGCGCCCTGTTTGGAGTGCTCAATGTATCCGTTTACGGAAGGCTCATTCGCGGTTCGCAACGCATGGTACGTCACGGCGTTCGCCCACGAAGCCAAGCGCGAGCTGCTGTCCCGATGGATTCTCAATGAGCCGGTCGTGATCTATCGCAAGGAAGACGGTCGGGCGGTCGCCCTCGCTGGCCGCTGTCCTCATCGACACTTCCCCCTCGGCAAGAGCTGCCTGAAGGGTGACGCGATCCAGTGCGGCTACCATGGCATCACGTTCGGTGCTGACGGAAAGTGCACCCATATTCCGTCGCAGAAGGCGATCCCCGGCACGTATCGTCTCAGACAATATCCGCTCATCGAGCACGGGATGTGGCTGTGGATCTGGCCTGGCGATCCGGAACTCGCCGACGAGGCGCTGCTCCCGGACCTCAAAGCGATGGGTTACGAGAACCCTGAATTTCGCTTCCGCCCGTTCTACTCAGTCGAGATTGCGGGCCGCTATCAGCTCATGAACGACAATCTGAGCGATCTCACGCACCTTGCCTACTTGCACGGCTCGAGCATCGGCGTGGAAGCCAACGCGAGTCAGCCCGAAGAGCGCTCAGAGGACGGGGAGCGCGTATTGCGAAGCCGCCGTGTCATGCGCGGCGCACCCCAGGCGGATTTTGCCAAGGGGCGTTTCAATTATGAGGGACCGGTCGATCGCATCTCGGGCATGGATTTCTACCCACCCGGCTTTCATGCGGGTGTCGATGACTCCGCCATCCCGATGGATCACCCAACGCGCGCCGGTGAAATACTGAACGTAGGACGCGTGTTCCACGCTGTGACACCAGGCCTGAAGAATACGTGCAACTACTTCTTCTCGATGGGCGGCAAGATGACGGAGGCGGACCTCGACTTCTTCGAGGATTACCTCAAGAGCGTCGTTGACGAGGATATCTTCGCAACGGTTGAGATCGAGAAGATGCTGACGAGCATTGGCTACGAGCCAAAGGAGCTCATGCTCAAGAGCGACATGAGCGCGGTGCGCGGGCGACGCGTCCTGCAGGCGATGATGGACCGGGAAACGAAGAACGCTGCCGCCCCCAAGGAGGCCGCGGGTTAGCGTCCACAAGGGATGGCTTTCCGCCCATCGTGATGGTGCGAATATCGAGCCGTTCCGTTTGCACCATGCGGATGGTTCGATGATTTCATCGGCCGTGAACTGCATAGGCATGGCATCACCAGCCGGCCGGCGGGGGACCCCTCTTTAGGAGGGAACCGCAGGCGGGCACGGTCCGGCCAGGGGGAACACGGCGTACGCTGCCGGATGGGCCAGCCGCAGTGTTGCTGGCAACGGGGGAATCGATGTTTCTGCGAAACTGCTGGTACGTGGCGGCGTGGGACTATGAGATTGCGAGCGAAGGCCTGATGACCCGCACCATTCTCGGCGACCCCGTCTTGATCTACCGCCTCGCAAGCGGAGCCCTGACAGCGATCGCGGACCGCTGCTGCCACCGTCAGGCACCACTGTCCCGTGGCCGCCGCGAGGGCGACGACATTCGCTGTATGTATCACGGCCTCAAATTCGATCCGACCGGTCGCTGTATCGAGATCCCCGGACAGGAGTCGATTCCGCCGGCTGCACGCGTTCGAAGCTACCCCATCGAGCAGCGACACAGCTGGATCTGGGTCTGGATGGGCGATCCGGAGAAGGCCGATACCGCGCTCATCCCGCCCGCGGCTGGGCTCGACGCGCCGGAGTGGCTGATGAAATCCGGGCACATGGACTATCAGGCCAACTACGAGCTGATCAACGACAACCTCTGCGATTTCTCTCACCTCGCCTACGTGCACGAAAAGACGTTTGGCGCCGGCGATGATCAGTTCGCTACCACGCGCCCGAAGATCTCGACGCTGCCGCGCGGCATCCGCGTCGAGCGCTGGACCGTGAACCCGCCGAGTCAGGAATACGATCGGCGCCGGCCACCGAGCGCGGATATGTATTTGCGTTACGACTATCTCGCTCCGGGCATCCTGCTCATGTATTCCGCGCAGCTGCCGGCAGGCAGCGCACAGCGGGCCGACTTTGGCGAGCCACGGGACGAGCCGCATCATGCCAATTTCACGTCGCAGGCGGTGACGCCGACGTCTGAAACCGCCTCACGCTACTTCTTCTGCTGGGGACCTCGCAGCAGCGAAGCGCTCGCTACCCCCCAACTGGTCGACGACATGTTCTCGCTCGCGGGTCGGGCCTTCGAAGAGGATCGCAAGATGATCGAGGCGCAGCAACGAAATCTCCTGCTGTCGCTCGATGATCCTCCGCTCTTCATTAGCCACGATCGGGGGCCCTCGCTGATGCGTCAGGTCCTGCGCAAGCTCATCGAAGAGGAGCGTGGTTCTCGCACGCCGTCGCCGGCGACTGCCTGACGGCTCGCGGAACGTGCGAAGTGGGTGCAGCGGAGTACCCCCCTTTGGGAGGGACATCACGCTGGGGTGGTCGGGCGGCGGTGGCACGCAGCCTGTCGCGTGAGCGGCTGATGCAGATCGTGCGTGCGAACTTTGACCTGACGCCGTATGGCCTACGCGAGATGCCCGATCTACCGCAAGTCCACTGCGTACGGCCACTTGGGCCGCACCGAAGCCGAGTTCACCTGGGAAAAGACCGATCGCGCGGAAGCGCTAGCCGCCGAGACAAAAGGGTGCGAGCGGCCTGAGCCGCTGGCACTTTCCGGCACCGATCCCGTTCGTCATTTGAGTAGGAGTCTGTAGACCATGCTTGTCCCACAAGGCGTTAGTGAGCGCGATTTTGCAGAGGCGCTCCGACAGTTCGAGGCCGCGATCGGAAAGCAGTGGGTATTCACGAGCGAAGAGGATGTCGGCCTGTATCGCGATGCCTATTCGCCGGTGTGGAATGAAGCCGAAGAGCGGCTAGCTTCGGCGGCCGTCGCGCCCAACAGCGTCGAGCAGGTTCAGGAAATCGTTCGAATCGCGAACCGATTCAAGATTCCGCTGTACCCTATCTCAACCGGACGCAATCTCGGTTACGGCGGATCCGCCCCTACGTATACCGGGAGCGTCGTGGTCGATCTGAAGCGCATGAATCGGGTGCTCGAGGTGAATGAGCGCAACGGGACCGCGCTCGTCGAGCCGGGCGTGAGCTACTTCGATCTTTATCAATACATCCAGGAGCGTGGGCTCAAGGTGTGGATCGATTGTCCTGATCCGGGTTGGGGAAGCCCGATGGGGAACGCGCTCGATCGCGGCGGCGGCTATACGATGCCGCAGTTTCGCCACCACTTCGATGCTCATTGCGGTATCGAGGTGGTGCTGCCGAACGGCGAGGTCATGCGCACCGGCATGGGCGCAATGCCGAACGCGAAGAGTTGGCAGGAGTTCAAGTGCGGCCTGGGACCCTGGGTCGATGGCCTGTTTTCACAGTCGAACTTCGGCATCGTGACGAAAATGGGGTTCTGGCTGATGCCGCAGCCCGAGGCGTACTTCAACGCCACGGTATCTGTTTACCGGTATCGGGATCTCATCGAGCTGCTCGATATACTGAATTATCTCGAAAACAGCGGCATCACCAACGGCATGCCGTATCTTTTGTCGCCGGTGATGAAAATGCCTC
>JBDTUL010000089.1:0-14764 GCA_040007735.1 Gammaproteobacteria bacterium
CCGAGGCCGCTGCGATGAGTCAGCAGGTCGCGGATCGTGACTTCGCGCGTGACATAGGGGTCGTACAACCTGAACTGCGGCAGATGGTCGACAACCTTGTCGTCCCAGTGAATCTTGCCTTCGTCGACCAGGATCGCGAGCGCCGCCGCGGTGAATGCCTTGGTGTTCGAGCCGATCTGGATCAGGCCGCCGATCGAGCTCGCGCCATAGAGTGTGCCCTGCGGGCCGCGCAGCACTTCGATGCGCTCCGTGTCATACGGCAGCAGGTCGAGCGAATATTCGGATGCGCGGGCATGGCTCGAGCTCGAGCCCAGTGGCGCGTCGTCGAGATAAGTGCCCACCGTCACGTTGGTGCCCAGAGGCACGATGCCTCGCAGGGAAAGCGTGGAGCGCCCGGGAGTGCCGCTGTTGTCCACCTGCAGGCCGGGCAGGTAGCCCGCGAAGTCGGTGAGCTGCGCTGAGCCGGATTTCACCAGGTCGTCGCCCCGAATCACGCTGATCGAAATCGGGACGTCCTGAATGTTCTCGGCGCGTTTCTGCGCCGTCACGACGATCTCTTCCAGTTTGGCCACACCCTCCCCAGAAGAGTTCTGGGCGGGACTCTGCGCCTGTGCGGCGGTCAGGAATGACAGGAGGGTGCAGACCGGAATCGCCACACGTACGCCGCGGGTCGCTGGTTCACAATGCGCAACATCGCCCCTACCAGGCAAGCTTCCCCATGCCACGACGCCAAGCAGACGAGCCATGAGTCCTGAATACGATTTCGTCGTCATCGGCGGGGGAATGATCGGCTCGGCCATCGCGGCCCATCTGGCGGAGCACGCCTCGGTGCGCCTGCTCGAGATGGAAGATCAGCCCGGTTACCACTCGACCGGCAGGTCAGCGGCCATCTTTTCCGAGGCGTATGGGAACGACCTCGTCAGGGCGATCACGCGCGCCAGCCGGGAGTTCTTTTATTCTCCGCCGCCGAACTTCACATCCATCGCGCTCGTGAGACCGCGCCAGGTTCTCATCACTGCTCACGGCGGCCAGGAAGGCGCGCTCGAAAAATTTATGGAATCAACCGCGAGCGCGGGCGATGTGCAGCGCCAGTCGGTTGCCGAAGCTGTAGGCCTCTGTCCTGTGCTGCGGCCTTCCGAATTGGTGGGCGCCGCACTGAGCCGCAACCCAGCGGACATTGAAGTGCACGAGCTACAGCACGGTTATCTTCGCTGGCTGAAAGCGCGCGGCGGCGTGGTCTCCACCGGGACGCGAGTGATGGAAATCGACAACCACGTCGGCGGATGGACGGTAGTCACGACACAGGGTGCGATTCGCGCCCGCACGATCGTGAATGCCGCGGGAGCCTGGGCAGGTGAGATCGCACGGCTGGCCGGCGCACAACATGTAGGCCTGCGCCCTCTCAGGCGCACAGCGTGCCTCATAGAGTCGCCCGCGGGCGTCCCGGTCGACACCTGGCCCATGCTGCTCAACGTGGAGGAGGAGTTCTATTTGAAGCCGGATGCCGGCTTGTTGCTGTTGTCGCCGGCAGATGAGACCGACACCGCCCCCTGCGACGCGCAGGCCGACGAGCTCGACATTGCCATAGCGGTAGATCGCCTCGAACGCGCCACCACCCTTGAAGTCAGGCGCATCGCCCATCGCTGGGCCGGCCTGCGGTCTTTTGTCGAGGACCGCTCACCCGTGCTCGGCTACGACGAACAGCAGCCCGGCTTTTTCTGGCTGGCGGCACTTGGTGGATATGGCATTCAGACCGCGCCTGCACTGAGCCGGATCGCCGCGTCGCTCGCGTTGCGGCGGCCGATTGACGCGAGCCTGCTCGATTTCGGTATCGACCCGATGCAGATGTCCCCCGCACGGATCCGGGAAGCGCTTGCCTGATGCGGCAGGTTTAGCGCGCCTTCGGGCGACCGCGCTTTGCTTTCGCAGGAGGCTTGCGATCGACAGGCTTCGCTGCGGCACTGGCGATCAACTCATGACTCTTGATCAGCTCGCGTTCCGCTGTCGCGCAGATCGACAGAATGCGGCAAGGCTTGTCTCCCACCGCAATGTAGGCGTGACCCATTGCGCTGTCGAAATAGACCGAATCCCCTTTTTCGAGCCGCGCGGGCGTGTAGACCTCAGTGTGCAGCTCCAGCGTGCCCTCGACGACGTAGACGAACTCTTCACCGGAGTGGCGCATCAGTTCGCCATAGTCCTTGAGGTCCCTGGCTAACACCTCACCGATTATGGGCACGATGCGCTTGTTGAGCAGATCTCCCGCCAGGTAGAGGTAGTTGCCTCTTGGCATTTCTATGGATCTGCCCTCGCCTGCGCGCGAGATGCTGCGCCGAGTGGCGCTCTCGGCGCGCAGTGCTTCTCCACCCGCCGCACCGAAGAGCTGGGCGATGTCGATTTCCAGCCCCTCGCTGAGCCGCACGAGTTTGTCGAACGTCAGCCCAATCTTGTCTCTCTCCACCTTCGACAGCGTCGAGACCGTGAAACCGGTTTTCTCGGCCACCTGGGCCAGTGTCAGCCCCCGTTGCGCCCGCAGTGCCTTGAGCGCGGCACCCGGTTTCGCAGGCAGGCGGCCGGTCGGACGATTTGCAGCCATTCAATCTCCTGTCGAGGCGAGCGGGCCGAATGAGCCCACGCGTACTGTGCTGAAAGCCGGACCGGATAGTAGCCCTATCGGATAATTTGTGTCAGCTCGGGACAATGCGGACTGCTATCACCCGCGCCGGCTCAGAACCAGTAGTCCGCGACACATCGGCCATCTCGTGGAAGGTCATCGAAGCTTCCGAATCCGTCGAAGTGGTCGATAGGAATCCGCGCCACCGCCTCAGGCTCCGTGAGCCGCAGGTTGACTGCGATACGCCGTCGCCCGTCTTCGCCGAGTTTCAAGGAGCGCCAGAAAGCCACGCAGCCACAGGTGGGGCAGAAATGAAAACCGATGGCCTTGCCCCGTATGTACGCCTGGGCCGGACCCGACACGGTGATCCCCTCGCCTTCGTAGTCGTAAGCCCATAGCGTGCCGTAGCGGCGACAGACGGTGCAATTGCACGCCGTGGCTCCGTCGGGCATTCCCTCGAACCGCCATTCAACGGCACCGCAGTGGCAGGAACCCTGGATCATTTCAGTTCTCCGGTTCAATTTTTCAAGCCTGCCGAATAGTACTGAAGTCTGGTTTAGACTTCTCCGCCGAGCCTCACGGCGAGAAGGAATCCAGTTGGCCAAGAAGTTCTATGTAGTCTGGGCGGGAAGGAAAACCGGCGTGTTCACCGACTGGGCGACGACCCAGCAATGCGTCGACAAATTTCCCGGCGCGCGATTCAAATCGTTCGAGAGTCGTGTCGAGGCAGAGCAGGCCTTCAAGGGCGGCAAACCTCCCGCGGCGACGAGATCGGCAACAGCAAAACCCAGCGTTCCGGTGGCCGAGAGGAGACATTCAGCCACGCTTGGCTTACAGATTTACTGCGACGGCGCCTGCGAACCAAACCCTGGCAAAGCAGGTTCGGGCATCGCCGTCTATCGGGACGGCACGCTCACGCAATTGTGGTATGGCCTTTACAACCCCAACGGTACGAACAACACGGCGGAGCTCAATGCCCTGTATCACGCGTTGCTGATTGCCGAACCAGAGATCGTCGCCGGGCAAACCGCACAGATACTTTGCGATTCGACGTACGCGATCAATTGCGTGTCGAAGTGGGCCGCGGGTTGGGAAAAGAAAGGCTGGCGCAAGGCCGGCGGTGAGATCAAGAATCTGGGCATTATCCAAGCCGCTTACGCCGTGTACGGCCGCATCGAATCCGGGCTGCAATTGATTCACGTGAGTGCGCACATCGGAACGGAAGGCAACGAGCTGGCGGACCGGATGGCGATGCTCGCCGTGGAGAGCGGCAGTGAGGATCTGCGCCAGTATGGTGAGGAGATCGATATCAAGGCGATCCTGCGCATGCGCGCCGGGTAAAAAGACGGATTTAGCCGCAGCACATCGAGGGCTGGCTCAGTAACTGCCGTGCGCTCCAGCCTCACGGGCGAATCAGCCGCCGCTCGCGTCTTCCCTGCACTGAGCCTGCAGCGCGGCCCAACCTTCTGCGCCCAGCGCTTCCAGTGTGTGGATATTCTTCTCGAAGATCGCCTCGGCCTCCGGGAACGCCGCCACCGCGCGGTCGACGCTGTCTTCACGTAACAAGTGCAGCGTGGGGTAAGGCGACCTGTTGGTCGCGTTCGTCACATCGTCCACATCGGTGCCGTCGAACTGGAACTGCGGGTGAAAGCTCGCGACCTGCAGCACGCCCTCGAACCCAAGCTCCTCCAGCGCCTCATCGGCCACGCCGAGAAAATCGTTGAAGTCGAGAAAGTCGTTCAGCACCTGCGGATGGATGAGCAAGGTGGTGTCCAGCACCGCTGGGTCGGCTGCGACCAGTCGCTTCATCTCCTCGCGCAGCTCGACGAGCAAGGCTTCCTCATCGGTGACTTCGCTGACGACGTAACGGACCTGACCCTTTGCCTGCACAGCCTTGGCAAACGGGCACAGGTTCAGGCCGATCACGGCGCGATCGACCCACGCGCGGGTCTCGGCAAGCGCTTGCTGGGCGGAGGGAGTCATGGCGGCACAACTTACGCGGGGTGCCCCGGCAGTTCAATTCGAAGCGGTTCGCCCCGCCCGCGAGGCGCTTCGACGCGGATTTCGATCGGGCGCAATACAAGTCGCTAGACTTGCGCGGTATGAAAATCGAAGCCCGGACTGTGCGAATGAAAACTGCTGTGAACACGCTTGTCGCGGCACTTTTCGTCGTGGCGTGCCATAGCGCGACAACGACCGCGGCGACGGCGACGGCGACGGAGGCGGCGACGGACCGGGTTGGGGATTGCCGAATCGGTATCTATGCTCTGCGCGACGGGAGCGATGTCGATATTGCGCCGGGCGAGGATTCTCACCTGCGCTGGCGGCGCAAGGATGGCACTTCAGGCGAGCTCACTGAAACCACGGATGGCACCTGGACCAGCACGCTCGGGTGGACATCTCGTCCAGATGGAAAGCGCGTCTCCTTCTCGGAATGCGGCAAGGGTGAAATCACTTTCGCCGGCGTGAAGGGCCAGCGCGTCGCCCTCGACGTAACCGACACTCGCTTCCAGAGCGGGGATGTCAGCCTGGCTGGCCGCCTCGTCATGCCACAGGGTTCCCGGAAGGCAGGCGCCCGAGTGCCGATCGTCGTCCTGATCAGCGGATCGGAGAACTTCTCCGCGGTCGATTTCTTCTTTCTTCAGCGGATGTTCCCGTCCGAAGGCATCGGCGCATTCGTCTACGACAAGCGCGGCACAGGGAAGTCTGGAGGAGATTACTCGCAGAACTACACGCTGCTCGCCCAAGACGCGGTCGCCGCCATGCGCGAAGCGAGACGACTCGCCGGCAGCCGAGCCGGAAAAGTTGGCTATCAAGGCGGCAGCCAGGCCGGTTGGGTCGCGCCGCTCGCTGCGACGATGGCGCCCGTGGATTTCATGGTCATTGGATACGGTCTCGCGGTCTCGCCTCTCGAGGAAGATCGCGAAGCGATCGTGTTGGACATGACACGCCGGGGGTACGGCGCCGACATCGTAGCCAAGGCCATGGAAGTTGCCGACGCGTCGGAGGCGGTTCTCGTCAGCAACTTCAGCGATGGCTACGATCAGGTCGATGCCGTGCGCGCGAAGTACGGAAACGAACCCTGGTTCAAACACGTCCACGGCAACTTCACGTTTGCGGTGCTGGAAATGCCACACGACGAGCTGCGTGAAAAAGGGCCAAAGCTGCTGCCGGGAGTTCAGCCCCGCTATGACCCGATGCCGGTGCTGCGTAGCCTCCAGACGCCCCAGCTCTGGATTCTTGGCGAAGACGATATCGATGCGCCGAGCGCTGAGACTGCGAAGCGTCTCAAGGCCCTTGCTGCCGAAGGGCGCCCCATCGTGACCGCCATGTTTCCGCGCGCCGAGCACGGAATTCTCGAGTACGAAACGCTGCCTGACGGAACGCGCGCGTCTACGCGAAATCCCGACGGGTATTTCAACATGATGCGCGACTTCATCCGCAACGGCCGGCTCCAGGCACACTACGGCTCGAGTGTGATTTCCGAATCCGGCCGCAAATGACGGTGAGTTAGCAATCCAGCATTTCCACCGATGACGCCGTCTCGGGGCGTGGCTAGGTTTCATAGCCATGAACATGCCCACTCTGCAATTGCGCGCCCCCTACCTGCTCTTTGTCGGCGCCGCCGAAGACGAGCCCCTGGCCAAGACCGCCTTCGGCGTGCGCGATTGGGCGCCGGACCGCTGCCTCGGGCAGCTACGATTGCCCGGCTGCCAGATCGATCTCGGCCTCACGGACATGACGCCAGCCGAAGCGGCCTCTGCTGGCGCAGGCTCACTGCTGCTCGGGCTTGCGCCTGCCGGCGGCGTGATTCCGGAGTTGTGGTATCCAACGCTGCTCGCCGCCGTGCGCGCCGGCCTGGACATCGTCAGCGGCTCGCACAATCGGCTAGCCGATGTTCCCGGTCTCGCCGCGGCCGCTTCCGAACGCGGCGTGTCGCTCGTCGATGTTCGACACCCGCGCATGTCATTTCCCACGGCCACCGGACGCCGCCGCAGCGGCAAACGCCTGCTGACCGTCGGCACGGATTGCGCGCTCGGGAAAAAATATACCGCCCTCGCCCTGACCGCGGCACTCCGCAAGCGCGGCGTCGCGGCTGATTTCCGTGCGACCGGCCAGACCGGCATCATGATCAGCGGCGGCGGCGTGGCCATCGACGCCGTCGTGGCGGATTTCATCGCGGGCGCCGCGGAGACCTTGTCACCTGATGCGGCAGCCGATCATTGGGACGTGATCGAAGGCCAGGGCTCGCTGTTTCATCCAGCCTATGCCGGCGTAACCACAGGGCTCATTCACGGCTCACAGCCGGACGTTCTCATCCTGTGTCACGCACCGAACCGCTCGCATATTCTCTCGGTCAGCGGCTATCCATTGCCGACTCTGCAAGACGCGGCCAAACTCAACCTGATGACAGCCCGCCTCACCAACCCAGCCGTGCGCATCGGCGGCATCAGCCTCAACACGTCGCACATGAGCGCGGAACAACGCAAACGCGTGATCGAGGCAACCGAGCAATCCATGGAACTGCCCTGCTTCGATCCATTGAAGTCGCCACTCGACGCGGTCATCGACCGGGTGCTCGCATGAAACTCAAACTGCGAGCCCGGCAGCATAGCTGGGCCCTGCGCGAACCCTTCGTCATCTCGCGAGGTACGCAGACTGACGCCGACGTGATCCTCGTGCAGATCGAAGGCGGCGGCCGCATCGGGCACGGGGAAGCGATGGGCGTGGACTATCACGGCGAAACCACCCAGGGACTGCTGGCGCAGATCGAAGCGGCGCGGCCCGCCATCGAGGCCGGCATCGATCGGCGTGAGCTGCTCACCTTGTTGCCGAACGGTGGCGCGCGTAACGCAATCGATGCGGCGCTGTGGGACCTGGAAGCCAAACTCAGCGGCATCTCTGTGTGGCAGAGGGCCGGCATCGCGGCCAAGCCGGTGGCCACCAATGTCACTATCGGCATCCGCTCCATCGAAGCGAGCGCGCAGCGGGCGCTAGAGCTGGCGGACCACCCCTGGATCAAAGTGAAAGTCGCCGCCGACCGCATCGTCGCCACCGTTGAAGCCGTGCGCGCGGCAGCTCCCCGCTCTCATCTCGTCGTCGACGCGAACCAGGCGTGGACGCTCGCAACGCTGCGCGAGGTGACCCCCGACCTGCTGCGCCTCAAAGTCGATCTCATCGAACAGCCGGTGCGCGTGGGGACAGAAGAAGCGCTCGAGGGGTACCAAAGCCCGATTCCGCTGTGTGCCGACGAATCGCTCGATGAGCCGTCAGACCTCGCCAAACTCGTCGGCCGCTTTCAATTCGTGAACATCAAGCTCGACAAGACCGGTGGACTCACGGCTGCGCTCGATCTCGCCGACCAGGCACAAGCGGCGGGTTTAAAGCTGATGGTCGGGTGCATGCTGGGCAGCTCGCTCGCGATGGCGCCGGGGATGGTGCTCGCACAGCGTTGCCAGGTGGTCGATCTCGACGGCCCCCTGCTGCAATCCGAGGATTGCGCGAACGGCATCGTCTACGAACGCGGCACCATGATGCCGTTCTCGTCCGCGCTCTGGGGTTGAGTCAGACCAGCACGCGAACGAGTTGCGTACGCCGGGTCATGTCGAGTTTGCGAAAGATCGCGTTGATCTGATATTCGACCGTGCGGCGCGACCGTTGCAAACGCTGCGCGATGTTTTCGTTGCTCAGCCCTTCCGCAACGAGCAGTGCCACGCGGCGCTCGCCGGGAGTGAGCCGCCGAAGAGTGCGCTGTGCTTCGCAGTCCGCCTCAGTGTCGGCGATGGCGACACCAGCGCAGAAGGTCAGAAGGCAGCCGGCGCGCGAGCGCATGTCCGGTACGGAACCGGAACCACCCGTCTGAATCGTCACGGTGAGCTCGGGAACGCTGGGGTGATGTACGCGGACGCCTGTTTTGCAAACATCCCAACCATGATTGAATGCGGCGCGCAGCAGGCTGCCAACGCCTGAGGGCAACCGAAGGTCCTGGCCGTTCTGAGGGTTCACGTCTTTGAGGCCGTGATTCCACAGTTCGCACATCCTGCGGGCTTCCACGGTGGCGAACTGCGGGGCGCCTTCTGCGTTGAGAAACATGACGGCAGGCATGCTGGCCGGCGAGACTGGCTCGCAGCTTAGATTCATCGTCGGGCTCTCGCCAAGGGTGCGTGACAACCCTTATAGGAACAGCCCGCACTCGCAGCAACGCATCTTTTCTAATCGCAGCCGATAGAAATTCTGCTCAAGCGCGGCCGCGCGCCAGTTCGACGGTTTCGTGCTGCGTGAGGGCCATGGTGCGCGCCGCCCAGGCGGCGAAACGGCCGGCCGGTGAATCGGGTGGCTGCTCGATGCGCGCGAGCACACGATAGTGAGCGCTGGGGACCAGCGGTGCTTCCAGCGCGGGCACCAACTTGCCCTGCGCGAGCAAGGCATTCACGCTGACCGAGCGGCCGATCGCTATGCCTTGGCCATAGGTGGCCGCCTGGTAGGCGAGCTGCGCCTGGTTGAAATAGCGCTCGCCGCTTACGAAAAACGTGCAGGCCGTGCCGGCGCCCGCGAGCCACTCCTGCCATTCGGCGCGAGGCAATTCGCCTTCCCGCCAGACATCGGTGTCATGCATGGCGACGGCCGTTCGCTCTTGTCCCGACAGCGCGCGCAGCCGTGCGCCAAAGTCCGGCGAACAGACCGGGAAGATCAGCTCCTGCACCGACGCCAGCTCGACGAGGTCGCCGGGCCTTTCGTGGCCGTATTGGATGACGACGTCCACGCCCTCCTCGGCCATCCAGGCGGCGGACGCTTTTGCGGTTTCCGAGCGCACGATCAGCTCGATGCCGGGGAAGTCCCGATAGAAATCCGTGAGGTGTGGCATGAGCCACTGGGTGGCGAGCGACTGACCGCAACTGATGACCACGGAATTGCCGGAAGGGCGTTCCAGGCGCGCGAGCGTGTTACCCAGCAGCAGTGACACGCCGTTCATGGCGTCGAGCAGGCTGCCGCCCGGGCCGGTGAGCGTGAGCCTGCTCTTCTTGCGCTCGAACAACTTCGTGTTCAGACGCGCCTCGAGCCGCAACACTCGCTGGCTCACGGCACCGGCGGTTACGCTCAATTCCAGCGCCGCCGCACTCATGCTCCCCGTTCGCGCGGCCGCTCGAAACACCCACAAGTCGGAGAGCAACTGCGCATCGATGCGCCACCCTTCCCGCTCGCTCTTGTCCGCTCCGCCGGTCGTCTCGCCGCTTGTTGCCATGGTGGCCCGACCGTAATGCGTTTCACGCAGGCCGGCAAGCGTGCGCGGCTCCTTGTTCGGCGACCATCAGAATTGTGGTAAGGAAGGGGTACGTTCGCAGCAGGAGAGCCTTGATGCACGATATGTCCAGAGCCGATGCCGAGATCGGCGCGCAGCCCGCCGTCCTGGCCCGGAGCCTGAAGCCGCGGCACGTGGCGATGATCTCGATCGGCGGCATCATCGGTGCCGGCCTTTTCGTGGGGAGCAGCGCGGCCATCGCCGCCACCGGTCCCGCGATCGTGCTGAGCTATCTGCTGACGGGCCTGCTGGTGCTGATGGTCATGCGCATGCTGGGCGAGATGGCCATTGCGATGCCGGGCATCCGGGCCTTCACCGAGTTCGCCCGCGCGGGCCTGGGTTCCTGGGCCGGGTTCGTGGCCGGCTGGCTCTACTGGTACTTCTGGATCATCGTCGTGCCGATCGAGGCCATCGCCGGCGCCAACATCCTGCAGGCGTGGATCCCCTTGCCGGCCTGGCAGATCGGGCTTGCGCTCATGGCCGTGATGACCGGCGTGAACCTGATGTCGACCCGCTCCTACGGAGAGTTCGAATTCTGGTTCGCCTCGATCAAGGTGGCGGCGATCATCGTCTTCATCGCGCTGGCCGGCGCTTATGTCTTCGGCTGGAACTCGCCGCAGGCACCCACCTTCGCCAACCTGACGAGTCATGGCGGATTCATGCCCCACGGCACTATCGCCGTGCTCGCGGGGGCCGTCACGGTGTTCTTCGCACTCACCGGCGCGGAGATCACCACCATCGCTGCGGCGGAATCGAGCGAGCCCTCGCGCGCGGTCGCCAAGATGACGACGTCCGTCATCGTGCGCATTCTCACGTTCTACATCGGTTCGATTCTGCTGATCGTGATGGTCGTGCCCTGGGATCAGATCGTCGTGGGCAATTCCCCGTTCACACACGCACTCACCACGATGCACTTTGGGTGGGCGAACACGGTGATGAACGCCGTTATCCTGACCGCGGTGCTGTCCTGCCTGAATTCGGCTTTCTATGTCTGTTCCCGCGTGATGTTCGTGCTCGCCGAGAGCGGCGATGCGCCCCGCTGGCTGGTGCAGGTTAATGCCAGGAAAGTGCCCACGCGTTCCGTGATGGTCGGTGCCTTGGCTGGCGTGTTGGGAGTACTCGCCGCCACACTATGGCCGAAAACGGTGTTTGCGTTTCTGGTGAACGCCTCGGGCGCGCTCATGGTGTTCGTCTACATCATGGTGGCGGTGTCGCAGATTCGGCTCCGGCGCGCGCGTGAGCGCAGCGGCGTCGCCACTCCTGGACTCAGGATGTGGCTGTTCCCGTGGGCGAGCTATGCGGCGATTGCCTGCATGGTGGGAATTCTCGTCGCGATGGCGCTCAGTCCGGCACATGTGCACGAGTTCAATGTGAGTGTGCTTGCGCTCGCGATAGCTGTTGCGGCTTACCTGCTCTTCAGGCACCGGGGGTCGCGCGCGACCTGACCACCCGTCACGCTGCTAGTGTTTCTCTCCATCATCATCATTTCGCTGGCCTCGTAGCGATTTCGCAATCTTCTGGAGTTGGGCCAGCGCATCCGGACCAAAATAGTCAGAGAGGCTCGCCTTCGCGGGATACCGGAGGCCTGCGAAGGCAGCCGAGCCTTTCATATCGAGATTCATGCCGAGATCCTGCGCGGCTTCCCTGATGTCGGCGTCGGTGGCAACGATCAACTCCTGCTCGAGCACGGCGAGGACGCGGGCGAGAGCGGCTTCCGGCGAAACTCGTTTCATCTTGGCGCGCATGTGAGCCCCTCACGCAGCAGGCAACGACGCATGCGCTTGCGTGCCGAATCGTAGTCGACTTTCGAGATTTTTCCCGCAGTACGAATCTGTTCGGCACTCATGCCGTCGCCCAGACCCTTGATGATCTCCAGGGCCAGTGGATCGTCGGCGAACAGGCGTCGGATAACATCCAGCTCCTGCCGGGCTATGAGCGAACGCTCGAGCCCCGGCGTCGGATCGAGCGGTTCGAGGTCGTGAACTGGCTCACTCGCGTCCACCTTCACCGCGCCCGCGGATCCGCTGCCGAGCGCACGCCGGAGATGGGCGCTGCGCAGGCTTCGGATGATGCCGGCGATGAATGGGGTCACCGAGCAGTCCCCGCTCATCCAGATAGGAGTTTCGCGATTGCCGGCTCGTCCGACTGAGGCTATATTCGCTATTCGCAAATAGCGAATATTAAGATGAAAAGAAAGATTAATCATCAGCTTACGTTAAAACCGCAAGACCTGATGGTATTGCTCAAACTCGTTTCACTTGGAGCGAAACCCGCCACCTACGGCGAGATCGCAGCGTCGCTGGACATGTCTTCCTCAGAGGTTCACGCCAGCGTCGGGCGCGCAAAAGCGGCCCGACTCGTGATCATGGAAGGCGATCGGCCCGTCATCGTTCGTGCCGCCTTCAAGGAATTCCTGTTGCATGGTGCGAAATACGCCTTCCCGGTAACACTCGGATCGCCCACCCGTGGAATGCCGACCGCGTACGCCGCTCCACCGCTCGCCGCCCGGGTCAGCCAGCCGAATGAGCCTCCACCTGTATGGCCCGACCCCCAGGGAGAGCAGCGCGGCATCAGCTTTCATCCGCTCTACCCGACTGCGCCAGCGGCGGCGAGGCGCGACGGCGTGCTCTACGAGCTTCTTGCACTGTTCGACGCGCTACGCGGCGGCGCTGCCCGCGAACGTCAGATCGCGAGTCAACTGCTGAATGAGCGACTCGCGTGAATCCAGCGGATCCAAATCTTCCGTTGCTGGAGTCAGTGGCACACGCGCTGGATCTGATTTGCGATCGATTCGTCTTTGTCGGAGGCTGCGCAACCGGCCAACTCGTGACCGACCCCGCAGCTTCGCCCGTGCGCGCAACTCGAGATGTCGATGTCGTCGTCGAAGTTGTATCGCTTGCCAGATATCACGCGCTCGAACGTGAGATGGAGCAGGCAGGTTTCAAACGCGATCGAAGTCCGGACGCACCCATTTGCCGGTGGATCGTTGGCGGCTGCATGCTGGACGTCATGCCCACAGATGAGAAATGTCCTCGGGTTCGGCAATCGCTGGTATGACGCGGCGGTTCGCACGGCTGAATCGGTGCGACTGCCGAGTGGCCGGTCGATACGACTCATCGCACCGCCAGTATTTCTGGCAACGAAGCTCGAAGCATTTCATGGACGAGGCGGCGGCGACTTCCTGGCCAGTCACGACCTGGAAGACGTTACCGTTGTGATCGATGGCCGCCCGGAGTTGGTGGACGAAGTGGCCACGTGCGAGGTCGCACTGCGGAGCTATCTCGCCGATGAGATCGGGTCTTTGCTTGGGAACGCCGCCTATCTCGACGCGCTATCCGGCCACTTGCCTGGCGATGAAATCAGCCAGGCACGGCTGCCAATCATTCGTGAAAGGCTCCGGCTCCTTACCACACCGAGTTAGATCGCGCCTGACACTGCGTGGTCATCTCACGCGAAGCCGCATACGACGGAACTACAATCTTCAGGCCGCTCGGCGTGAGCGCATGCTGAAGGAGCACGGGAACATCATGAGAATTGAGCACATCGCCATGTGGACTGAAGAACTGGAACGCCTCGTTTCCTTCTACCGCACGTACTTCGGTGCGCAATTGATGGGGCACTCGCCGAAGCGTAGTCTTTTGCCTTAGTGCATCGACACAATCTAAATGGATGCCGAGGAGGATACAGTGGACGATCCGAACCGCACGAAACTATCAACACTGGCGATTGCCTTACTCGTAGGTGCGTTCCCTCTGATTTCTCACGCGCAAAATGCAGGCGGCGCCTGCATCAGAACGCCCCCCTCCGGCCAGACTCTCGGCGCCCCGTTTCCTCAATCTGAGAACTGGTACGGCAGCGAAGCTCTCGCGGTCAGGCTTCCGGCAGACGGCGTCTGGCGTGGAATGGGGCCGAAAGACCATTACCGCGACAAGCTCTTCTGGTGGACTCCCGGCTTCAGGCCGGGCAACGAGTCGAAGTTGACGGTGACAGGCAAGCGCATCGACGCAGACGCCCCTCCGGCTGACATCTCGAGGGCGACGAATGCCTACCTGTACTCACTGGGAGGGTGGGCGCTGCTCGTCGCCGTTGAGTTTCCGGGCCCGGGGCGCTGGCAGATTTCCGGTCACTACCTGGGACAGGAACTCAAGTTCGTCGTCGAAATCCCTCGTGATGTGGCCAAGCCATCATCCGAGTGAGCGTCCGATGAATGAGCGCACCAAACATTTCTGCCGATCCGCAGACCGTGGCTCGATACGCTCGCAACGGGCCGAAAAATCAGCCCAATCGACTCACCGAGTTACTTTGGCTGCGCGCTCGATCCGGGCGGCGAACTGGAAGTCGGGCTCGCAGCGGGGACGGTTGTGGGTGCTTTGGGCAAGGCTTCCACAACTTTCCCGCTCGGCAGGGTGACGCGCACGAAGAAGCCCCCCGGCCGTCCATCGCGCAGAGGGTAATAGTTGATCGTCACCTTGTCCCCAACGCTGAGCGTCTTGTTGTTCCAGCCGCGGCGACCGAGCCAGCTGGGGCTCATGCCTTCGAGACCGAACTGCTGCACCTTTCCACCGCTGCCGGGCACGTCCACCCAAATGAACGAGTGCGGCTGCGTCCATTCCCACTTGCTGACAGTGCCATGGAGAGACTTCTCCATTCCCCACGAGAACATCGCGGTTGAATGATGGGCGCTCGCTGCCCCTCCCATGACTGCGGCCAGAACGCCGACAACAACCGTCCGTCTCATCGTTTGCCAGTTCACTGCTTCTCTCCCGGCGCATGGTCGAGTCGAAACCCGGCCTTCCCTTGTTCATCGACGAAATCACGGTGGGCGAGTTGCGGGAGCGAAATCTGCCAACCCT
>JBDTUL010000090.1:0-14755 GCA_040007735.1 Gammaproteobacteria bacterium
TGCTGCGCACCCGTTCCAGGTCTTCGTTGAAGCGACGGGAGATGTGGTGACTGAGGTCCGCGGTTTCCATGATGAAGGTGCTCCGGCGCGCGAGCGCCTCGATCAACCGATGATATCTGAACGATCCCGCGCGGCTAGTCCCCGCAAGCAGACAAATCGAGACTTCGCACACATCTGTATCATGTTCATGCCGATAAGGACGCGGTATTCACCGCAAGCCCGGCCACAGGCGCCACGCCTCCGACTCCGCCGTGCGACCAGCGCAGCAGCCGCAGCTCGCCGCTTGCGTCCTCGATCATCGCGGAGCAGGTTTCAACCCAATCCCCGGTGTTGCAGTAGAGAACGCGGCCCGAGCGGCGCAGGTTTGCGCGGTGAATATGGCCGCACAGAATGCCGTCATAGCCATGCTCGGCAGCGTGGCGAATGGCCGCTTCTTCGAAGCGCTCGATGTAACGAAAGCTGCGGCCCACAGCCAGTTTCAGCCGCTCGGCGATCGGCCAGTAAGGCATGCGGAGCACGCGCCTGACGTCGTTCATGCGGTCGTTGACCATGATGGTGAAGTCGTAGAGCGCATTGCCGAGCCACGCGAGCCACGGCGTGCAGGACTTCGACACTTCGTCATCGAACTGGTCCCCGTGCACCACGAGCAACCGCTCGCCCCGTGCGGTCCGGTGCACCCACTCGCGATGCACTTCCACGTGCCCGTTCAGCATCTCGGCGATCAACGAGAGATTCGAGTCGTGATTGCCCGGCAGATAAATGATTCGCGCGCCGGCACGGCGCTTCGCGAGCAGCACGCGCACCACCTGCGTGTGCTCGTCGTTCCAGAAAAACCTCTGGGCCAGGTTCAGGTGATCGACGATATCGCCCGCGAGCACGATGCATTCGGGGTCGATCTGGCGCAGGAACTCCGCCAGCTCGCGCGCACGGGCGCGCCGGAAGCCAAGATGAATATCGGACAGGAACAGCGTCCGCACCGGACGCCTGGATTCGGCGCAAGTCATGAGCCTCCCGGAAAGCGGCAAGGGCCTCCGGCAAGGGTGCAAACAAGCGATGTCGATCAGGTGACAGGGGGGATAAGTATTTCTTTCAGTGCGCGCACTTACGAGAACAATCTAAGCACTGAGATACGCAAAAGGGACTTTGCTGCCAGCCACCGGCAACTGAAGAGTTTCCTCCCCAGCCACCCGGCGATTGAGGGCTTCTTAAGGCAGCGGCGCTGAAGACTCGGAAGCCCAATCGCCGGGCGGCTGGGGAGCGCCCGTGGCACGCATCACAGGCGCCGCAGACATTGCGGGCATCACCCGTGAAACGCTAAACCGCTTCCCGCGATTCCACCGAAGCATCAATCACTCTGTTCGGCGGAAAGTGAACACTGAACGTGCTGCCCACACCGAGCGTGCTTTGAATCTCGAGCGTGCCGCCGTGCCGCTGCAAAACGTGCTTCACGATGGCGAGCCCGAGCCCCGAACCGCCGGTGGCGCGAGAACGGCCCGCATCCACGCGGTAGAAGCGCTCAGTGAGGCGCGGAATGTGCTCCGGTGGAATGCCCATGCCCGTGTCCTGGACCGCGAAGTGGGCTCCCTCGGTGTCCACCCACCATCGCATCTCGATTGAGCCTTCCGCCGAGGTGTACTTAGCCGCGTTGTCCACGAGATTCGAGAACGCCGAATGAATCTCCGGCTCGTCGCCGCGGAGCATGGAGTCCGACTCGATTTTGATGCGCACGTCCTTCGGATGCACCGGGCGCGCGTTCACATCCTTGCGAAGCACGGCGAGCAACGCAGGCACGTCGATATAGCTGCCGCCGACGAATTCGTCGCTCTCCTCGAGCTTCGAGAGCGCGAGCAGATCCTGAATGATGGAGGTCATGCGCTCGGCCTGCCGGCGCATCTCCGCGACCGGCCCCATCAGGTCCTCATGCAGTGCCGGGTCGTGATTCAGCGTCTCGAGGTAGCCAGCGATTACGGACAACGGCGACCGTAGCTCGTGTGAGGCATTGGCCACGAAGTCCTTGCGCATGTTCTCCAGCCGCATCTGTCGCGACACATCGCGCACCAGCAGAAGGTGCTGGCCTTCGCCATACGGCACGAGCTGCAACGAGAGGTAACTATCGATGCCAACATCCGGTTGAAGCACCACGGCATTCGCGTAATCCCCACCATCCAGGTAGCGAGCGAACTGCGGCTGCCGAACGAGATTGTCGATACGCAGGCCGTGATCGTCGGCGCCGCGAAGATTCAGAAGCCGGCCGGCCGTGCGATTGAACCAGGAGATTTCGCGCTGGGCATTCAGGATGACCACGCCATCCGGAAGCGCCGCCGTCGAGCGCTGAATCTGGCGCACGAGCTTCACGAACCGCTGCTTGTGATAGCGCTTGCGACGGTGAAGGCGCACCACCTGCGTGACTACTTCGCCCCACACGCCACCGAACTCCGGCGGGTCCGCAAAGCTGCGATGGCGCACCCACCAGTCGAGACGGAACAGGTTCGTGAGTTGCCACGCGAGATGCGCGGCGAGCGCCACGGCCAGCCCCGCCCACACATTGCCCAGCATCCAGCCGCCCAGCAGCCCCACGAGCACGGTGCCGAGCAACCGTACGGTCGTGAACCACCAGACTTGTGTTGGGCCTTGCATGGGGGTGGATTCGAGCATGCTCTCCAGAAATTCTTGCCTGCTGGCGGACCGACGGAGCGGCTGGGAGCGAACCTGCTCACGCGGTGAGGGACAACAACTACATCATTCGGCGCGTGCCGAAAATCTATACCCCGAACCCCGCACCGTCTGAATAAACCGATCGTACCCGAATTCTTCCAGCGCCTTGCGGAGCCGGCGAATGTGCACGTCGATGGTTCGCTCTTCGACGTAGACGTTGCCGCCCCACACGCGATCGAGCAGCTGGTCGCGCTTGTACACACGCTCCGGGTGCGTCATGAAAAATTCGAGCATGCGATATTCGGTGGGGCCGAGCGGCACGGTCTTGTCGCCCACCAGCACACGATGGCTTGCCTGGTCGAGTGCGAGGCCTTCGAATTCGATACGCTCATCGCCAGTGGTGGGCGCGGAACGGCGCAGCACCGCGTTGATGCGCGCGATGAGCTCACGCGGCGAGAAGGGCTTGGTGACGTAGTCGTCGGCGCCGCCTTCGAGGCCGGCTACCTTGTCGCCCTCTTCCGCGCGCGCCGTCAGCATGATGATGGGCAGCTCGCGCGTTTCGCGGTCGCGCTTCAGCGCCCGCGCGAGCTCGAGACCGCTCATGTCGGGCAGCATCCAGTCGACCAGGATCAGGTCGGGGCGCTTGTCCGCCAGCGCGGCCCGGGCCGCCCGGCAGTCCTCGGCTTCCCGTACCTCGAAGCCGGCACGCTTGAGGCCGAACGCGATCATTTCGCGGATCGGCCGTTCGTCCTCGACTATCAGCACCTGTTTTGCGGGCATGAGTGTCCTGAATCCTGTGGCGTGGGTATTAAAGGGCTCCTTCATTAAGGATTCATGACGGATCGGCCTCGCATTTCAATTTCGTGACTGGGGCCGGGCCACATCGTCCCGCAGATACACCGGAATAGCTTCCTCCGCCGTAACCACGCGCCCCGCCTGCACTTCCGGCACGGCGAGTTTTGCAATCTCGGTGGCTCGCGGCAGTAACCTGTCATCGAGCACGCGAACCCGTGGCGCCACCGCGACACGGAGGTTGGGGTAAGCGCTGAAGCCGCGGCCGACGCCGACGATGCCCAGCTGCGCGCCGACAGCACCGTCGTCCAGACCGCCCTCGCCGCCCCCTGTCCGTGAAACTCTTCCGGCCGGGGCATCCCAAGCCGCCGGCAAGGTCACTGCCGAGGCCGGGCCGACATGCTCTAACCCAACGAGCACAGCCAGCCCGTTCGACCCGCGCTCGAAGCAACCCCAGTACACCTCCTGCATGCGAGCGTCGTTACAGACGAGCACCCGCCCGGCCGCATCCAGGTCCAGCGCTCGCTGGGCAACCGCCGCAAGGTCTGACACCGGCACGACGACCCGCTCCCATGCGAACGCCAGCCCCTGCACGACGCTTGCTGCCATCCGAACGCCCGTGAAGCCGCCTGGGCCGCGCCCGAACGCCAGGGCGTCGAGCGCATGGGGCGACAGCGCTGCCGCCGCGAGCACCTCGTCGACCATCGGCAGGATGTGCTCGGCATGCCCCCGGTCGAACTCCAGCTCGCGCGTTACGATCTGGCCATCGAGATAGAGCGCGGCGGAGCAGAACTCCGTCGCCGTGTCGATGGCAAGAATTTTCATCCCGCCCCCAGCGCCGCCTGGGGATGAACCGGCGCGTGCCGGCGCAGGAAGCGCGACGCTTCGTCGTAGTCCCGCGTCACCGGCATCGCCGGCAGCGCATCGATGAACACTCGGCCGTAGTTGCGTCCGACGATGCGCGGATCGCAAATCACCACCGCGCCAAAGTCCTCTTCGCTGCGGATGAGGCGCCCCACACCCTGCTTCAGCGCCAGGGCCGCTTCCGGCAGCTGGTAGTCGCGAAACGCGTTACCGCCGATGGACTGCAAGTGGTCGATGCGTGCCTTCACGATAGGGTCGTCAGGAGATGCGAACGGCAGCTTCTCGATGATGACCAGCCGTAGTGCCTCGCCCTTCACGTCCACCCCTTCCCAGAAGCTGGTCGTGCCGAGCAGGACGCCGCAGCCATCCTCACGAAACGCCTTGAGCAACCTTTCGCGCGGTGCCTCGCCCTGCACGTAAAGGTTGTAGGGCGCCTCTTCGGCCCAGCGCTCGCGCAAAATCTGCGCCGCGCGCGACAACGCGCGGTGACTCGTGAACAGAATGAACGCCCCGCCCCGCGCGGCATCGATGAGCGGCACCGAGCGCGCAATCACTTCGGCAACGAACGACGGGTCCTGCGGCTGAGGCATTCCCTGCGGCAGGTACAGAATGCTCTGCCGTTCGTAGTCGAACGGGCTTTCGATTTTGAGTGTGCCGGCTTCGTTGAGGCCGAGCCGACTGGTGAAGTGAGTGAAGTCCTCACCCAGGGAAAGCGTGGCTGACGTGAACACCCATGCCGTGGGCCGCGCCAACAACAACGACTGAAACCGGTTCGCGATATCGAACGGCAGCAGGCTCAGTGTGAAACCGCGCGCGGTGACTTCGACAGCCCGGGTGCCTTCCATTTCATCCACGGACGCAATTCGATCCAGCACCACAGCGAGTTCGGCCACGCGCTCCGCGGAACTCGCAAGCGGCGAGTCTTCACCTGCGGCCTGCAACTGGCGCGACAGGTCGTGCATCGATTGCGCGAGCTCATCAACGAGCGCACCCAGCCGTGGCGGCGCCTCGCTCCACGCGAAGCGCGCCTGCTGCCGAGGCAGCACGGTTGCAATGAGCGCGAGATGATCCGCGACCCCTCGTAGTGACGCGACGACTTGCTCTGTCCAACCATCCGCAGCCGCTTCAGCAGACGCATGCACGGCTGCCCCCAGTTCCGCCTGCACATCTCGCACCACATTGTCGACGCGCCGACTGGCGACGCTCGCGCCAAAAAACTGCGTGGCGAGATCGGGAATCTGATGCGCTTCATCCAGGATCAGCGCGTCCGCCGAACCGAGAATATCCCCGAAGCCATCTTCCTTCAGCGCAAGGTCCGCGAGCAGCAGGTGATGATTGACGACAACCACATCCGCTTCCTGCGCCACGCGACGGGCGGCGACGACGTGGCAGCGACTGAATTCCCCACACCGCTGCCCCAGGCAGTTGTCTCGCGTTGAAGTCACTTGCGGCCACAAGGGATGCGCATCGGAAAGACCGGGCACCTCGGCCAGGTCACCGGTGCGCGTGATATCCGCCCAGCGAGAGATGCGCGTGAGCGTTCGGTCCTGCGTGCGCGCCCCTTCCATCGCCAGCTGCTGGCCCGCCAGCGTGAGGCGATGGCGGCACAGATAGTTCGAGCGCCCTTTCAGCAGCGCCACGCGCGCCGGCCGCCCGAGCGCAGCGGACACCAGCGGCAGGTCTTTGGAAAAGAGCTGGTCCTGCAGGGTTCGCGTGCCGGTGGAGATGAGCACCCGCTTGCCCGAAAGCAGTGCAGGCACGAGGTACGCGAACGTCTTGCCGGTGCCGGTGCCCGCTTCTACCACCAGCGCCTCGCGGTTCTCGAGCGCCCCGGCCACCCGCTCGGCCATGTGGAGCTGCTGGCGGCGAAACCTGAAGTCCGGTAAAGCCCTTTGCAGGGGGCCTTCCGGGCCGAAAATGTCCTCGAGATCCAACATTCTGGGAGTGAGCAGCCCACGTGGCGAACAGGCCGAGCACGCTAGCGCGGGGGGTCTCCCGTGTCGAGAAGCAGGTCACCACGGGGGGGTATCGATTTGGCAGCGGGAATTTCCGGAATCGCCCGGAAAACACCTGCCAGGAAGCTGGCGCATCGCCAAGGTGCGACGTTCTGGCAAATCCACGAGGCCAGCACCATCTCCGATCGCTATAATCGCCAACCCGTGTAGAGGAACCCCAGAGCATGGCAACTGCCCCGCATTTGATCGCTCCGCTTTCGAGTCTCAGCAAACAGGTTGCGGAGTGGGTCGAGTCCGCGCGGCAGCTTACCCAGGCGCGCGCCGTGCACTGGTGCGACGGGTCCGAAGAAGAAGTCCGCGAGCTCACCGCCAAGCTCATCAAGGATGGCGAACTCTCAACGCTGAACCCCAAGGAATTTCCCGGCTGCCACCTCGCCCGCTCGAACCCCAGCGACGTGGCGCGCGTAGAGCACCTCACCTTCATCTGCACCAAGTCGAAAGAAGACGCGGGCCCGAACAATCACTGGATGGCGCCGGATGAAGCACGCGCCAAAATGCGTGCACTGTTCGCGGGCTGCATGAAAGACCGCACGCTCTATGTGGTGCCGTACTGCATGGGCCCAATCGATTCTCCCTACGCCCGTTGCGGCGTGGAGATTACGGACAGCCCCTACGTCGTGTTGAACATGCAGATCATGACGCGCATGGGCCGCCCCGCGCTCGAGCGCATCGCCAGCGACGGCAAGTTCGTGAAGGGCCTGCACTCCATCGGCGAGCTCGATCCGGAACGCCGCTTCATCATGCACTTTCCGGAATCCCTTGAAATCCAGAGCTTCGGCTCGGGTTACGGCGGCAACGCACTGCTCGGCAAGAAGTGCCACGCGCTGCGCATCGCAAGCTACCAGGCACGCACCGAAGGGTGGCTCGCGGAGCACATGCTCATCGTCGGCCTGCAGAACCCGCAGGGTGAAACGCACTACCTCGCGTGCGCATTCCCCTCCGCGTGCGGCAAGACGAATCTCGCCATGCTCATTCCGCCCGGGTCGCTCCCCGGTTGGAAAGTGTGGACAGTCGGCGATGACATCGCCTGGCTGCAACCCGGCCCTGATGGTCGGCTGTGGGCTATCAACCCGGAATCCGGTTACTTCGGCGTCGTGCCCGGCACAAACCCGGAAACGAACAAGAACGCCTACGACATGATCCGTCGCGACACGTTGTTCACCAACGTCGCCGTCACCGCCGACAACCAGCCGTGGTGGGAAGGCCTGCAGTCCGGCAAGCCCGTCACCGACTGGCAGGGTCGTCCATACGATCCGAAGAACGGCCCGGTCGCGCACCCCAATTCGCGGTTCACTGTCTCCGCGAAGTACAACCCGGTTTATTCGCCGCACGCCGAAGACCCGCAGGGCGTTCCGATCAGCGCCATCGTGTTCGGCGGCCGCCGGCGCGAAGTGGCCCCGCTGGTGTACGAAGCGCGGGACTGGAAGCACGGTGTGCTCGTGGGCGCTTCGGTGGCCTCCGAGACCACGGCAGCCGCCGTAGGTAAGGTGGGTGTGGTTCGCCGCGACCCGATGGCCATGCAGCCCTTCTGCGGCTACAACTTCGCGGACTACTGGGCGCACTGGCTGAACGTCGGCAACACTCTGAAGAATCCGCCACGCATTTTTCACGTCAACTGGTTCCGGCGCGATGCCGATGGCCGGTTCCTGTGGCCGGGTTACGGCGAGAACCTGCGCGTGCTGGCCTGGATGCTCGATCGTTGCGCCGGCAAGGCCCAGGCGAACGAGACTGCCATCGGTGGCCTGCCCCGCCCGCAGGACATCAACACTCGCGGCCTCGACGTGAATGCCACGGATCTTCAGGCGCTGCTGAGCGTGGACGCGGCGCTGTGGACGAAGGAAATGGCGGAAGTGCGGTCGTATCTCGAGCAGTACGGGAGTCGGTTGCCGCCGGAGTTGTTGAAGCAGCTGGAAGGGATTGAGGCGCGGCTCGCGGCGAGCTGAGGTTGCGGCGGCGTAAGGATTTTCTTCTCAGCCGCCCAGCATTCGCTTTTTAGGATCCCATCCTCAGCCGCCCGGCGATTGAGGGCTCGTACTTCGGCGGTCGCCAGAATCAAGAGCGCTCAATCGCCGGGCGGCTGGGAAGCCGCTAAGGCTTCAAGGCGTCAACCATCCTCGCAAACAAACCGTATCGTCTGCGGCGATTCACCCTCAGGCAACCGCCCCAGCCCAATCATCCCCTCGCCCTTGATCTGCAGGCTGTCCCTCCGGACAAACGCTTCCTCCCCATCCTTGGTCTGCACGAACGTCCCATTGGTGCTCTGGTCAATGAGCACGAACTTGTTTCGATTGATTTCGATGCGGGCGTGAATGCGCGAGATCAGGTTGCCCTTGATGACCAGGTCGTTGTCTTCCGCGCGCCCGATGGCGACGTTCGGCCGCTGCTCATCCAGGAAAATCTCCTGGTCCTGAAACCGCAGCCGAAGGCGCATGGTGCGGGCACCGCGAGCCTGCATGGCGATGGCGGGCACCATGCTGGTGACGTCTTCCGTCTGCCACAGCACTTCGTACAGCGTAACTTCGCTTCCCTGCCCCTTGATCATGGCGACGTCGATCTGCCGGACCGAGGCCCGCCACTCCGGTGACAGCCTCTCGACCGTGGCGGCCGTGGTGATGATCTGGCCGGCCTTCGCCTGGCTCGTCATGCGATTGGCGGTGTGGACCGTAGCGCCGAACACATCCCGATTCTCGAGCACCACCGGCCCGAAATGGCAGCCGACCCGAATGGCAACCGCCTGGCCATCAACCTTGAGCTGGGAGTGAACGGATATCTGCTGCTGCATCTGTGCGGCTGCGTTCAAGGCTTCGTCTGCCGACGGGAACGTCGACATGACCTCGTCGCCCATGGTCTTGATGACGGTGCCCTGATGCTGCTCGGTGGCGCTGCGCATGCAGTCGATGCAGATGGCCACCATATCGCGCGCGCGCAGGTCGCCCATCAGCTCGTACAGCCGGGTAGAGCCGACGACGTCGGCAAATAAAATGGCGAGCTCGATGTCTTTGCCCATGCAGGAAACTTACTCGTGCGAGGAATCCGCCCTTCCGTCGCACGGCAGCGACCGGCGGCGATTATACGCGACTACTTTACAGTGGCTACCAAGCCGAAGGTCCTGAATTTTCGAAAGTTTGCCCTGTGGCTATCCGCCGACAGCCGCGGCTGCGCCCGGGCGCACTCGCTGCACCGCTTCCACACTCTATATATATGTACTGTTTTAGAAGCTCTGCCCGGCCCTGCCAGGGACGGATTTCCGGATGAGTTCCGCACCGGCACCGAGTGCCCGAGCCCCTTCGCTCAGCGTGCGGCGATAGTCACGCGCGCCGGGCTGGCCCGCGTAAAGGCCAAGCATGTGGCGTGTGATGGATGAGAGCCGTTCGCCGCGCGCGAGTTCACGCGAGGCATATCGGGACATGCGATCGAGCACCTGTTCGCGAGTGAGCGGTGTTTGTGACGATGTTGCTGGGCCCGGCGAAGCAGTCGACTCCCGCGCGGTGAGCGACCCGCCCTGTGCGGCTGGGTTCAGCGCCGATTCCAGCTCCGCGAGCAGCATGGGGCGGTGATACGCCTCGCGCCCGAGCATGACCCCATCGCTCCACGTCAACGCATCGAGGGTTGTGGGCACGTCGCGCAAACCGCCATTAACGATTACGGGCAGGCCAGGAAATTCACGCTTGAGATTGCGCACGATGTCGTACCGAAGAGGCGGAATCTCGCGGTTCTCTTTCGGGGACAAACCGCCCAGCACGGCTTTGCGCGCGTGGACGATAGCGGCTTCGCAGCCTGCGTCTTTAATGAGAGTGACGAAGTGGTGAAGCGCGGCGAAGTCCTGTTCGGAGACCTGGGCGATGGCCGCGTTGTGGGATTTCGGCTTGCTGTGCTGGTTGGCCGTACCGTGCGAACCGCTCGTGTCGCTGGTTTCCGCCGCACGGTGATTGTCAGCCACGCCTCGTTGCTTTGCTTCAACCACGCCGATGCGCATCTTCACAGTGATGGGCAGTTTCACAGCGGCCTTCATGGCCGCGACACTATCTGCGACTCGCTGCGGCTCGAGCATGAGGCACGCACCGAACGCGCCACTCGCCACACGATCGCTCGGGCAACCGCAGTTGAGATTGATCTCGTCGTAACCGGCTTCCTCGCCCGCGCGCGCCGCACGCGCCAGATCCGCAGGCTCGCTGCCCCCGAGCTGCAAGGCGACCGGGTGCTCCTCCGTGTCGAACGCGAGCAACCGGTCGCGGTCGCCGCGAAGAATGGCGGATGACGTGATCATCTCGGTGTAGAGCAGGACGCTGGGGGAGAAGCCGCGGAGGAAGTACCGGCAGTGGCGGTCGGTCCAGTCCATCATTGGTGCGACACTTATGGCGCCATGACGAGACACCCCGCGCCAACTGCTATTTTTGCCTGCTTTTATACCGTTTTCCGACACTCGCGTTCCTGCGGTTTATATGCGCTTGACTGGGCGTTTTTTTATGCCTATGGGCACATTGTGCCCTCAAAAAGGCGGTCGCTATACCGATTGTGCCCCCGAAAACCCAAATTCTCCCCGCAATAAGCCATGAGTACCATCCGGGCAAGACCCCGCAAGGACGGATCAGTTGGATACACCGCTCGTGTCCGCATCCGAGTCGACGGCCACGTCGTTCACCAGGAAATCGAGACGTTCTCGACCAAGGCCGTCGCCGAGAAATGGGCGAAGCGCCGCGAGGTCGAACTCGAAGACCCGAAGGAACTCGACAAGGCCCGGCAGGGGGCGACAACGATCGCAACCCTAATCCGCTGGTATATCGACTCGTTCAAGAACATCTCCAAATGGCAGCGGAGCAAACAGTCGGCTCTCCTCTTCCTGGAGAAGCACGAGATCGGTACGGTCGACGCGCTCAAGCTCACCACAAAGCGCGTCGTTGAGCACGTACGCGCTCGTCGAGCCTCGGGCGTTGGGGGCTCAACCGCTGCCAATGACCTGATCTGGCTCTCGATCATCCTCGAGACTGCGAAGGCGGCGCAGGGCCTCCCCGTCAATCCCCTGGTCATCGCCGAAGCGCGCCTCGTGTGCCACAAGCTGCGACTCATCTCACGCAGCAAACGACGCGAGCGACGCCCGACCAACGAAGAGCTGCAAAAACTCGATCAGCACTTCGCCATCCGGGATCGTCATCCCTGCTCGCTGATTCCGATGCGCACCCTCATGTGGTTCGCCATTGAATCGGCACGTCGCGAGGCCGAGATCTGCCGCCTGGAGCACGATGACAACAACTCGAACGGCCGCACCGGGGTCGTGCGCGACGCCAAGCACCCGCGGCACAAGGAAGGCAATCACCTGCGCTTCAAGTACACGCCAACGGGGTGGGAAATCGTTCAACACCAGCCTCGCTTAGGCCGGTACATCTTTCCGTATGACCCGAAGAGCGTCTCCGTCGCTTTCACGGACGCGTGCAAGCTCCTTGGCATCGTCGACCTGCGCTTTCACGATCTGAGGCACGAGGCCACGAGTCGACTGTTTGAGCTTGGATATGCCATCCACGAGGTCACGCAGTTCACTCTTCACCGCTCTTGGGATGAGCTCAAGCGCTACGCCAATCCACGCCTCGAGAATCTGCGGGAGATCGTGGTACTCGCAACCGGCGAACGCATCGTTCGCCCGGCGAGCGTTCAGACTCAGATGCTCCTGTCCCCACCCCCGGCCGAACTTGCTCCGCCAAATACACGGCTCAGTCGCTCACCCCTCTTTGCCGAAGAGCGCGTGGCCAGACGACGTCGCAGATTGCCGAGACCCGCCGTGACCGTGCAACCGAATGTCATCGCTACACTGAGTGGTGTGATCCATGAGGAAAGCAAATGAACAGCACCTACTTTGGCCTGCTCGCAGAGTTCGGCGAGGCCAACATTCCACTCACGCGTGTGGCACCGAAGTACTTCGGTCTCAGCGCAGATGAGGCAAAGCGTCGTGCGCCAGGAAAAGAACTGCCTTGTCGCGTGTTCCGGCTCGGCGGCCAGAAAACTCCGTGGCTAGTCAGTGCCAGCGATCTCGCTGAATTGATCGACAAAGCTCGTCAGGATGCTGCACGCTAGATAAGGAAGCGGGTGGATCAAGAGCCAGTGATCACCATGACATGGGGATGCCACAGTGATCTTCGAGATAGGTGTACAGTTTGTCCCTGAGCTCTCTGTACCTTGCGGGCAAAACCGGCTGGCGAATGACGCCTAGTTTAACGGCGAGGCTAAACGCACGAGCGAGTTCCGACATGAGCAGCCGAGCCACATTCGCATCCGTGCGATACGCGTCCGCCAACACCGCCAGCCACTCCTGCTTCGTCACCTGTCCCGGCTGCCGCTTTCCGAGCGCGGGAAATACGAACTTCTCGAAACTGGCGAGGGTGTCCGGCTCTGACAAGAAGTAATTTTGCGGATAGTGGTCTAACAACTCCCACACCAGATCCTCTACTGTCCGGACTTCACGCTGGTACCGGTCGAGGAACGAGCGCGTGAGCTTGGGATCTTTGCCCTGCCGAATCTCCTCTTGCATTGCCTCGCGCTCTGACCGCGCCTGCTCGATCCCCATATCGGGGAACGCACCCAACGTCAATTCATGCGGGCGCCGCTCGAGCTGATAACGCGCCACAAACTGAATCCGCCCCAAAACGGATATCCGGACGAACAGTCCCTTCTTGTCGAGGACTTCACGCGTCGCCCGAGACCGTTGGCCACACAGATTCTGCAGCCAGTCGTCGGTAATGCGCTCAGGCGCTCCTTTTATTCTCCAAATCTCCATCGGCACTCCACCTGTTCCACTGAACGCCAATGCGGCGCTGGTACTACATGTAGAGACCTGCTTGGCGGAGCTGATCATCAAAGTCGTGACCTCGCCCGATTCTCCAAAGCTCAATCCGCAAGCGCTTATACCCCAGCGACGCCGCGACAAGACCGGTTGCTATACGTCGTGAGTGAGAGTTGATCAATAAAGAACCTTGCACGCATGGTCGCGAGGGAGCGATTCGTGCCTGAAACTGAATGATCAACGTGAGCAATGATCGAGAAAATTGTTAAGCACGTGATTTTACTGCCGAGAATCACGATGCATTTTCAACACTTTGCTACGGACACGAGCGGTTTCGGTCGGAACCGGACCAATGACTCCAGCACAAGCCACGAGCAAATGAACGGCCCGAGACTAGATGAGAGATTCGGAACTCCATACCTGCCTCCGCAACGCGCGACTTCCTTGCGGACCCCAGCTCCGGCCAACAAACGACCACATACGACAGTCAGCGTGAACTTTTTGCTCGCAGGACACGCTTAAAGAAGTCGAGGGGGTCTACGCCCAGCGCCTCAGCAAGCGCTATGAGCTCGGGCACCGTGACTTGGCGCTGGCGGCTCTCGATCATTCCGATCACAGAATGCGGCCGCCCAACGCGTTCGGCCAGCGCTCGCTGAGTCAGGCCTTTCTGCTTCCGAACGTCGGCTAGGACGTCGGCGACAGCGACCGCGGCTGGCGTTCTGAGGGACCTCAATGGTGCTCCGAATTACGGAGCAACCTAAATAAGCCACAAACCTCTTGCTTTGATTTTCTGAGCAGGCCGAACTAATATCTTGGCGTGCGGACGCAGGGTCGCGACCGGTCACGAGACCAGTGCTCCTGTGAACGAAAATACGTTGGCGGTCTACTATTCCACCGAGGATCTCCGCACGAGATTCCGCTGTTCCACACGAACGATTTTTCGTTGGATGCTGCGCGAGACGAACCCTTTTCCCCCGCCCTGCCTCGGCTCCCAGGGCGGCGGGAATCTTTGGGACACTTCAGAAGTCAGCGCGTGGGAAGAGCGGGAGAAGATCCGTTCGCGAAGTCGGCGGCCGAGTCGAACGGAAGCGCGTTAGACCGGACTCACGCGAGATGTCGCCGAAGACCGGGTGGGTGCAACGACAGTGTTCGAAGACGGGCACGATACCATTCCTTGGAACGGCCAATGCCAACAAATGCTCTGCGGATCCTGTTCCTTGACATCGATGGCGTCCGCAACTCCACCGCATGGAGCGGGTCAAGACCCACCCGCGGTTTCATTCCGCCCAGCACGGCAGAGGAAGCTATTGTTGAAGAACGGATCGATCCAGCGGGCGTCAACATACTCGGACGCGTCAATCGTCGTGAGCTCGAGTTGGCGGCACAAGATGAGCACCGGCGAGCTCCAGCGCGTACTTGCGCACCATGGGTTCGCGAATCCACCGATCATTGGAATCACACCGAGCCTGCCAGGGTCGCGTGGGCACGACGTCCATGAGTGGGTCTCGCGGCACCCCTATGTCGAGGCATACGTCTGTCTGGACGATGATGACAGCACGATGTTTAACTCACCAACTCGAGACACGATGATGCAAACGCCTGGTACGTCATCGAGGAAGTGCGAGCAGATCGAGCTGCTGAGCGCGCTCGGCGTGGA
>JBDTUL010000091.1:0-14624 GCA_040007735.1 Gammaproteobacteria bacterium
GGCACCAATGCGTTCGACTTCGCAAGCGTGGAACCCGGACACCAACCGAACCCCTGCCTCGGTCCTCTGGAGCGGGCGCCGTTCTACGCGATCAAGGTCTACCCAGGCTGTGTCGGGACATTCGCCGGACTGCTGACGAATGAGCATGGACAGGTGTTGAGCCGCGAGGGCCGCGCGATCGAAGGCCTTTATGCCGTGGGCAATGACATGTCGAGCGTGACGGGCGGCGACTACATAGGGGGTGGCTGCACGATCGGGCCGGGGATGACCTTTGGATACATCGCGGCGCGCCACGTTGCGGATGCGCGCAAGTGAGGCCGTTCGACAGTCACGGCCGTGGCGATGCCGGGCTATTCGGAATCTGTGCGCGCACCGACAAATTTGCTTCGCTGGCTGCCAAGCACCTGCGGTTTTCGCCGTGTATAAAACGCTCAGAACTAGAGTTTCGCAGCATTCAGGGGGTTATCTGCTAATGAACCGGGCCAGGCTCGCTATATCGGTTGCGGCATCGGCATGCTGTTCCCTTGGGTTCGCCGCCAGCGCCGTTGCCGCAGCGGACGACGCGTCGGGGCAGCTCGAAGAAGTCGTCGTCACGGCCACCAAGCGCTCCGAGTCACTGCAGAATGTGAGCGTTGCGGTCAGCGCCGTGTCCGGTGACCTCATTCGCGAATTGCAGGTCAGTGACGTGAGCAGTCTGCAGAAACTGATCCCCTCGCTCACCGCCGGTGAGGACACCGACATTGCGAAGATCTTCATTCGCGGCGTTGGCCTCAACACGTCCGCGACGCTCGCCGAAGCCGGCGTGGCGGTATACGTGGATGGCGCGGTGATTTCCCGCCCCGAGGCGCAGCTCACATCGTTCTTCGATCTCGAGCGGGCCGAGGTGCTGCGCGGGCCTCAGGGTACGCTGTACGGACGAAACGCGGTGGGTGGCGCCATCAATCTCATCAGCGCCAAACCCACGAAGCAGCTTGCCGGATACGTGGGTCTCACTTACGGAAACTACGATCAGCAGATCGCGGAGGGCGCCGTTTCCGGCCCGATCACTAGCACACTGTCCGCCCGCCTCGCGGGGCGCTCCGAGTCACACTCGGGCTACGGGCGCTTCATCGCCACGGGCCAGGATGTCGATGACAATGACCGGCAAATGGCTCGTGCGCAGCTCATGTGGGAGCCTAACGACACCTTCAACTGGCTGCTGCAGCTCGAGACGTTTCACCAGAACGATAATTCCGGTTCTACCCACAAGGGAGCGCTCGCGTTTCCCGGAACGGCCTTCGTGCTCACGGGTATCGGCGGTTACGCGACCAACCCTCGTGACACGGCGGGCGATGCCATTCCGTTCCTCGGCCGCAGCACCTGGTCGGCGACGAGCACACTTTCGCTCAAGGCGAACGACTGGCTGAGCTTCGTCGACCTCACCAACTATCGTGAGTTCGACGAGGAGCAGTCGATCGATTACGACCTCTCCAATGTGAACAACCTGACTACCGGGCGCCCGTTCTCCACGGACCTCAAGTTTGCGGACAGCCGCCAGTTCAGCAATGAGCTGCAGATGCACGTCACCAATGACTGGGTGAAAGGCGTGCTGGGCCTCTTCTATTTTCACGAGGACCTTGGCTCCCAGAATTATTACGGCGGCGTCAACAACAGCCTGTTCGGACCGGACTCGTTCATCGACGGGATGCAGGCAGCGGGCCTTGATCCGGTGGCGGCGTGGGCCGCTTGCGGCCGCGCTGGCACTGCTTTCTCGCCGCAGCGGCCGGACGGCCGGCCGAATCCGCTGGTAAATTTCTGCACGGCGTCCGAGCACCAGACGAAGGTGTATGCGGCGTTCGGGCAGGTCCTGTTCAACCTCGGCTCGTTCGCCAGCGCACTCGAGGGCGTGACCCTGAAGGTGGGCGGTCGCTACAACGAGGAGACTCGCAGCGTCTACAATCCGGGCGCCTTTGCAAGCCCGGGCGGCGCTGCGATCTTCGTGCCGGGCGTCGGCTCACGGAAGTTCACGCGCTTCACTCCGGAGGGCGGCCTTCAGTGGAAGCCGAACGCCGCTGCGCTGCTGTATTACACGTATTCCGAAGGCTTCAAGAGCGGCGTGGGCGAGCCGTTCTCACCCGGCACGAATCGCATCATCGACCCGGAGTTCATCCAGAACCACGAGATCGGCCTCAAGCTGACGCTGCTCGAGAACCGCGCCACGCTGAACATCGCGGCGTTCAAATACAAGATGCAGGGGCTGCAGATCCAGAAGACCGCGCCGATCAGCGTGGGCGGCGATCTCGTTCCGGTGCAGCTATTCGAGAACGCTGCGGGGGTCTCCGCTCACGGTGCGGAAGTGGAACTCGCGGCCCGGCCGATACCGCAGTTGCGCCTGAACGTTTCGGCCGCCTGGCTCGTATCCCGCTTCACCGACTTCGAAACCATCGATCCGCTCGATCCCCGAAATATTCTCGGGCCGACGGATTACCAGTTCGTCGCGCCGGTGGAGTCCCTGGATGGCTTCACGACGCGCAACTCACCGAAGCTGACAGCATCCCTGGGCGGGGAGTTCGACATCACCGGACTGCACCTGCCCAACTCGGGCATCCTCACCCCGCGTGTGGATGTGTTTTATCGCAGCGATACGTACTACAGCGAGTTCCAGCGCCTGAGCGAAGGGCAGGCCGCGTTCACCCTGGTGGATGCCTCCGTGCGATACCACACTCCGGAGAGCAAGGTGTGGGGTTCGCTCTGGATCAAGAACGCCACCGACAAGCTGGCGGTGAGCGGCTCCTATCCGCACAACTTCCACGGTTTTCTGGGGGTCTCGTACTTCCCCCCGCGCACCTATGGAGCTTCGATTGGCTACAGCTTCTGAAGAGAGCGGCGTGACGCAAGGCTCATCTGAACAGCTGCAGCGTGATGTGCGCTACTTGATGGATCGCGCCGCCATCCTGGACTGTGTCTCGCGACATTCGCGAGGCCAGGACCGGCACGATATGCAGATGCTGACCAGCGCCTATCACCCGGACGGTTACGACGAGCACGGCAACGTCGTGAACGAGGCGAAGAACTATGCCACCTGGGTGAATGGTCTGCACGATGCCACGTTCCGGATCCACAGCCACAACATCACCACGCACAACTGCGAGATCGCAGGTGATGTGGCGCACGCCGAGAGCTATGTGCTCTACGGCCTGCTGGGTAAGGACGAGAAGGACGTGTGGTTTGGTGGAGGCCGCTATGTGGATCGGCTCGAGCGACGCGACGGCGTGTGGAAGATTGCCCTGCGCCGAACGCTCATCGACTGGATGTTCAAGGCCGATGCGTCGCCCCTGAAAACACAGTATTTCCTCGACCAGGGGTATCCGCAGGGAAGCGATCATCGAACGGACATCTCCTATCAACGGCCGTTGCAGCTGGGCCGCGAGTGCGCGCCGTAGCCGGCGGTTCCCTTTTCGAGGCAGGCGCCGTTTTCCGGCCGTGACACGCGCGCCGGACGGCCCCTAGACTGGGCCTTCCGCTCAGGGCCCGCAGAACGATTCATGAAAAGCAGAATTGCCATAGGCTCGTTCATCGGGATGATCGTTTCGGTCTATCCCATTCTCTTCACCTCATTTCCGGTGCTCTTGCAGCCCATCTCGGCAGAGTTCGGCTGGGGCCGCAGCACGCTGTCACTTGCGCTGCTGTTCACAACTACAACCGCCACCATTCTCTATCCCTTCGTCGGGCGTGCGCTGGATCGTTGGGGCTCTCGCGCGATCCTGTTGCCCGGCTTCCTCGCGTTCGGCCTTGCGATTTCCGCTCTCTCGCTCATCAATGGCTCCACCACACAACTCTTCCTGCTCTACATCCTTGCGGGCGCCTGCAGCACCCTGACTGCGGGTCTAGCGTTCGGGCGCGCCCTGTCCAGGGCGTTCGAATCGAATCGCGGACTCATGCTCGGGGTTTGTCTCGGCGTTGGCGGGGGTCTGGGCGCGGCCATCATGCCGCTGTACACGCATTGGCTCGTTGAGGCGTTTGGCTGGCGGGGTGCCTTCCTTGGCCTTGCGCTCGCGCCGCTGCTCGTTGGGGTGCCAACGGTCTTTTTCCTGATCCATGAATCGCTGCGCTCATCCGGAGCCGCTGCCGCGCTCGTCTACGGGCACCATCTGAAGGAGGCGCTCCGAAGCGCCAACTACTGGATCGTCCTCGCCGGCATATTCATCGTGAATATCGTTGTGGGCGGGCTTTTCGGCCATTTCGTCGCGGTTGCGAGCGACCTTCATGTGAGTTCCGGAACCGCCGCATCGATGCTCTCGGCCGCCTCCGTGGCCACGCTCATCGGACAATTCGGCATCGGCATCGGGCTCGACCGCGTGAAAACACCGCGGCTCGCATTTGCAACGTTCGCTGCCATTCTGGGCGGAGCGCTGTGCATTCATCATGCGCATTCGGCCGGGCTGCTATTCGTGGGCGTCGTGCTCATTGGCCTGGGCTCCGGCAGCGAGTACGGACTCTTGCCGTATTTCCTCACGCGGCTGTTTGGATTGCGCAGTTTCGGGCAGCTGTACGGAATCATCTACGCGGCGTCCGCGGTGTCCTATGGCTTGGGCCCTTACGTCATGGGTTGGACTTTCGACAACCTGCATTCGTACCAGCTAGCCTTCATTGCCTTCGAGCTGGCCTTGGCGCTGGGGTTGGCCCTGCTGTTCGGCTTGAGGCGCTACACATACTCTCCGGAAGGCAACCTCATGCAGGCCGCGGCGTAGAGTGGAAGACAGCACACAGCCGCTGGATATCGCACCGCTCTTCGAGCCGTTCGCGATCGAGGGTCTGAGGCTGCCCAATCGCTTTGTCATGCCCGGGATGCAACGGGGCTGGTGCGAGCAGGGCGTGCCGGATGTGCGCCTTGCCGAGTACTACCGCCGGCGTATTCAGGGCGGAGTTTCGCTCATCGTCACCGAAGCGTGCGCGGTCGATCATCCGGCCGCCACTCAAGGCCCGAGTTTCGGGCGGCTCACCGGAGCGGCATTGGCGGCGTGGGAAATGTGCGTGCGTGCGGTCCACGAGGCCGGTGGCAAGATCTTCATTCAGCTATGGCACGAAGGCGCCGTTCGTGCGGAAGGTGGCACGGGCCCGTATTCGCAGATTCCCACCGTCAGCCCTTCGGGGCTCATCCAGGGTGGCAAGCCGAATGGCCGGGCCGCTACCTGCGAGGATCTCGACTCCATCAAGGCAGCCTTCGTGGCCAGCGCGCAGGCCGCCCGTTCGATCGGAGCGGATGGCGTGGAGGTGCACGCATGCCATGGCTATTTGCTCGACCAGTTCCTGTGGGCGGACACCAACCACCGCACCGATGGCTATGGCGGCGACTCCGTCACCGACCGGGTGAGATTCCCCGCCGAAGTGGTGGCTGGCGTGCGCCGAGCGCTGGGCACTGGCTTTCCCATCTCGTTTCGCATGTCGCAGTGGAAGGAAGTCGACTTCGAGGCCCGCATCGTGCAGAGCCCCGCTGAACTGCAGGCCTTGCTCGATCCGCTGGTGGCGGCCGGCGTGAGTGTGTTTCACGTGTCGACACGGCGCTTCTTCCTGCCGGAGTGGCCTGAGAGCTCACTCGGGTTCGCGGGCTGGGTGAAGCGGCTCTGCGGGGTGCCGGTGATTGCAGTGGGCAG
The DNA here is from genome assembly GCA_040007735.1 of Gammaproteobacteria bacterium. Taxonomy (GTDB): domain Bacteria; phylum Pseudomonadota; class Gammaproteobacteria; order Steroidobacterales; family Steroidobacteraceae; genus JADGHX01. The sequence continues at coordinate 5,634 of JBDTUL010000091.1, forward strand.
TGTCGGGCTCGATCGCGATGTCATGGAGAGCCTGAGCGGGCAGCAAACGCAGTCCAGGGTCGAGACGGGGCTTCGTGAGCTGGTCCGCCGGATGCGTGCGCAGGAGTTCGACCTCATCGCCATCGGTCGCAGCTCTATCGCGGATCCGGATTTCGTAACGAAGGTGCGGCAGGGCCGCTTCGATGATATTCGCACGTTCCGGCTCGAGCACCTGCAACTCGAAGAATTCTCCGAACACACCGTCGATGGTTTTCGCGAGCACACCAGGCGCCAGGCCGGCGGCCCGGACCCGGAGCAACTGTAGGCGCGCCGCCCGCGCACTCAACAACATTGGAGAGGATGGTGACCAACAACGCAGACGTCGTTGCCGTCGGGTCGGGCCACAATGGACTCGTGGCCGCCGCGTACCTCGCGGCCGCAGGCAAACGCGTGCTCGTTCTCGAGCGCAACAGCTGGTTCGGCGGCGGGGTGGTGACGCGCGAGCTGACCGTGCCGGGCTTTCGGCACGACCAGCATTCGATGTCGCACATCTTCATTCAGGGTAATCCGCTGCTGGTTGATGACGACCTGAAGCTGAAATCCCGCTATGGCCTGAAGTACCTGTTCCCCGATCCGCCCCTGATCTCGGTCTTCGAGGACGGCACGACGCTCGGCGTCTTTCGCGATCCGGAACGTACCTGCGCGGAGATTGCGAAGTTCTCGTTCAAGGATGCGCAGGCGTTCCGGCGCATCTCCGCTCAGGCGCGCGCGTGGCTGCCGATGATCGCCGCGTCGCTCTACACGCCGCCCATGCCGCTGGGAGCTTCGTTTGCCATGCTCGATCAGAGCCGCGAAGGGCGCGAGCTGTTTCGGGTCATGCAGATGAGCAGCCACGACCTGCTGTGCGAGTGGTTCGAGCACGACAAGGTGCGTATGCATTTCGCGCGTATCGCGGGCGAGAATCTCGTCTCGCCCGATGAGAAGGCGACCGGCATCGGGGTATTCGTTTTTCTCGGGTTCCTCGAGGCGTATGGCTTCGGGGTGCCGGTTGGCGGCAGCGGCGCTCTCACGAACGCGCTCATCGCCTGCATCAAGGATCACGGTGGCGCGGTTCTCGCGGACGCGGATGTCACCCGCATCACGGTGTCATCCAGTCGGGCCACTGGTGTGGAGACGCGTGACGGCCGCCAGTTCAGTGCGCGCGATGGCGTCATTGGCGCGATTCATCCTCATCTGCTGGGAAGCCTGATCGAGGAGCTGGATCCGCAGGTTCGCGCGGCCGCCGAAGCCACGCAGGTTTCAGACTCAGCCTGCATCACCGTGCACGCGGCGCTCCAGGCGCCGTTGCGCTTCAAGGCTGGCGAGCACGTCCGGAGCGTGATGATCGAGCTGCTGCCCAACGACTACAACACGCTGCGCAAGTCCTTCGATGACCTGCGGTATGGGGGCTTCTCGCGGTATCCGCTCATCGGCCTGGGGTCGCTTTCGATGTTCGACGGTTCGCGGGTTCCGGCCGGGCGCGCGCTCGCGCATTTCTGGGACTACGTTCCCTTCCGGCGTCCCGACGGCCGGTCGTGGGACGAGAGCAAATTCGACTACGCCCGGCATATGCTCGATCACGCCTCGGGATTCATCGATAACCTCACGGCGGACAACATCCTTGCAATTCACTGTGACAGCCCGGTCGACATGGAGCGAACCTCGCCCAGCTTCCTTCGCGGTGACCTGCACGGTGTGGCACCATCGACCTACCAGTCCGGCTCGCACCGGCCGACTCCAGATTTGGGACAGTACCGTGTCCCCGGGGTCGAGCGGTTCTACCTCGTCGGGCCCTTCCAGCACCCCGGCGGCGGCGTCTTCGGAGCGGGTCGCGCCACGGCCATGCAGATGTGCGAGGACCTGGGACTGGATTTCGAGAAGGCACGCGTGAAGTGAGGGGGAAGTCATGGTGGCAGTTGAGCAGTTCTCGACCGCGGGGCTGAGGCGTTCCGAGCGTCTGTCGTTCTGGAACGAGCTGGCGTTGTCGACGGTGGGTCCCATCTCCATCGATGCGAATGGCCGGGACGTATTCGAGGCAAAACTGTCCCTATGCCGGCTCGCGGAGTTCGAATTCGTATCACCCACATCCTCACCCGCCATCATCCGCAACCGTGCCGCGGCTTCCGATGATGGGATGCTCAATCTGTCCGTGCAGGTGCAAGGACGCTGCTCCAGCACGACCGACGGTGAGACCTGCATGCTCGAGTGCGGCGACTTCGTCCTCTACGATCCGACTCGTCCGCTCGAGTGTCGCTTTCCCGAGCCTATTCAGCAGATCGTCTTGCGGCTCCCCCAGGCCGAGGCTCTCGAGCGCATCCCCTGCCTGAGCCGGGTGATCGGCGTGCGCATGCGGGGTGATGTGGGCGGTGGGGTGTTACTCACCTCATTCATCCGTAACGCCTGGAACGAGTTGTGCGGCGATGGCGATTCGGAATGGGCCCAGTCGCTCGGCGGGGTGCTGTGGCCGCTGCTGGATCTGGCCTATCGCACGCACAGGTTGTCGATGCCGCAATCAACCCGCGCACACCGACGCTGGGGTGAGTTGCTCCACATCGTGGATACTAATCTGCGTGAGCCTGCGTTCGGTACACGCGAGCTTGCCGACAAGCTTGGCGTGAGCACCCGATACATTCAGATGCTGTTTGCGGAGATCGCGATCACGCCTTCGGCGTTTATCCAGAATCGCCGTCTCGAGCTTGCCGCAGGTTTGCTCGAGCGCCGTGGCGCGGGTAACGCGATCACGGATCTTGCGTACGACGTCGGATTCAGCAATCTGAGCACGTTCTGTCGCGCCTTCCGCCGTAAGTATCAAATGTCCCCCAGCGACTATCGCAAGGGTCTGCGTGCGCCACGGCGGCTGACTTCAGCGCTCGCGTAGATCGCAACCTCACGCCTCGCGCGGCCTTCGAGGCATCGAAGCCTGGATGAAGTGCAAAGGCGTCGTGTTCACCGGCAAGCACGGCTTCGATGAAATCGTGGGAAATGGCTTCAGGAATTGATCGTGGATACACCGGCCATTGGCGCAATGACCACCCTGTTCCAGTGACTTCTAAGGCCTCGCGAAGGCAAGCTCCGCTCCATACAGCGTGTGGTGCGTGAGAATGAACAGCGTGTTGCCACTGACCAGCAGCTGCAGAGGCCGCTCCGGCACGTCGATGACGCCCACCTCAAGTCCTTCCGGCGAATACACGAACACCTGTCCGTTCGCGAGGTACACGCGGCCTGATCCGTCGGTCGTCACGCTCTCACCGCCGCGTTCGGCAAACACCTTCAGGCCGTGGAGCGCACCGCCTGGGCTGACGGTCGCGGCATACGTCCGCGCCTCTCCCGCGGCGCTGACATAGAGGCGTGCACCGGGTTTCGCGATCGTGAAACCGTGAGTGTCGAGTGAGTGAGAGAAGCGGAACCCGCGATGATCGGGCGGGCCTTGATGGAACACGCGATACGCGGGCAGCACGAGGCTGCCGTCGGGGGATGCATATTCGCGACTCGGCGCGGCGGCGACCTCCCGCGCGAAGAGCTCCGCCAGCGTCGCGAATTGATCGCGGGCCGGATCGTATTGATCTTTGAACTCGCCATTGACCCACAGAGCGCTTGGCACAGCGATGGATGCATCGGGATGCGTGCCCGCGGGTTGGAGTTCAATCCGGGTGATCGCGCCGTCGAGCCCGTTGGGCTTCAGGCTGTAGACCGCGCCATCGAAGCCTGCGGAGGAAAGCACCAACAGGTTGTCGGAACGGTCCACGGCGAGATTCACGGCATCGAGCGGGTGACTGCTGACTATCGTCAATCCGGCCAATCCCTCGCCGGCCAGTCCTTGGCCCTGTCTCCAGCGATAAATGCGCTGGAAGCTGCGGTCGACGAAGTAAAGCGTACCGTGCGAATCGATTGTCCCGCCGCCGAGCGCCTCGAAGCCACCGGCGAGCTTCCTGACCGGGACACCGATTCTAACCGGCACGCCTTGGGCGCCCGCGTCGCCCGCGTCGCCCGGGGCGATCGGGGCGATCGATGTGGGCTTTGCGCCGACATCGAGCCGCGCAAACTCGCGCTCCCGCACGAACAGCCCGTGACTGACGTCTTCGATCGCGCTCTCGTACGGATACTTGCTCAAGCGCAGGAACGTTGCACAGTCATCCCCATCACACGTCGCGAAGCCGCTCTCCGCATTCACATGAACATTGCGAAAGCGCACATCACGCACGCCGTAGAGCTGCACCGCCGCCGGTGCGGGGCCCGACGTGCGAGTGACGCGATACCCGTGATAATTCGCGATCAGAATGTCGTGCGAGTCGCGGATCTCGAGCGAGACGGCGTTGCGGCTCTCGCGATACTCTTCCTCGGTCTGCGGAGCGAGAAGCTCCCAGTTCGCCACTCGGTTCAAAACGATCTCGTTGCGCACATGGTGCTCAACGGATATCTCGTACACGTGCCCCGGCGTGTCGGTATCGGAGACGTACAGGCCCGCGCTCGCGTATGTGTTGGGACTCCAGATGCCGTTGAAAGTGCCGCCGCCTCCGCGCGTCACCCAAAGACTGGGATACTGTCCGTCCCAACGTCGCGCGGGATCGACATCGCTGTTCTGAGTGGCGCTGTAGGGATTGACTCGCGTCCCGTTCGCAAGGGCGGGACCGCCGTGGCCTCCCTCGAACCTGACGTCATCGACGAGCGAATTTTCGCCGGCCATCCAGAGCAGTGCCGTCGCACGCCGGTTGATGCCTCCTGTGAACAGCCCCACGCCCGAGACAATGGCATCGCCTCCCTCCGCGGTCTGCACAAGTGCTTTCGGCTCGCCCACGCCTTGAAATGCCGGAGTCTCATCGGCCAATGCAATCTGCGTGAGGCTCGGGTGCAAGCCGATGAGTACGGAGCCCGGCCGCAACTGAATAGTGTCGGTGACCTTGTAAACACCGAGTGGCAGGAAGACAACGCGGTGTGTATCGACTGCACGCCGGAGTGCTGCCGTGTCGTCGGCCTGACCGTCGCCGATAAGGCCAAGGTCGTGCGCGTTAGCCCACTCCGCTACGGGCGGCAATGAACGAATCGCGACAGGCCTGCGAGCTGGCAGCGCGTCGATCGCCGCGATACTGGCTTCCGTCTTCACGCGGCCGAGCTGGCCCACTGCCGGCACCGTCAGCCCATGACTGAAGTCACTGACGCGATACATCGGTCGGGGATTGGCCACCGTTCGTCCACTCTCCCGAAACCGCGTAAACACCGGCGTATGGCTCACGAGCGCGTTTTCGAAACCCACCTGCGTGAAGACGTTGTTCTCGTTGGAGATCACGATGCCGGCCTTTCGCACATTCTCGAAGCGCAGATCCTTACCCCACAGTGAGTCGCCGTACCCTCGGTCAATCTCGATGCCAACGGGCACATCGGAAATCGCGACGTTCACGAGAGTCAGCCCGGCTTCATGCTCGCGGATCGCCGCGTTCTTCTGCCCTTCGAATGTCGAATCGATCACCGTGAACTGCCAGGCAGGCGAGGTCTTCTCGGTGACGATGCCGTAACGCCCGCCGCGAAAGTGCAGATCGTGGACGACGTTGCCGGCCTGGTAGATGCCGGCGAATCCCGACCCCAGGTTGAAATCCATGTGGCTGAGAAAACCGTGCTGAGCGATACGAAAGCGAACGGCGGTGGCCGCGGGATTGCCGGCGCCGATCTCCACATCGACATTGCTCATCGCCGAGTAGAACGTGCTGGGGTTGGCGTCCCAGATCTTCGGATCGAACGGCACGACACTAGGAGGCGGAAAGGGCACCCGCGGCAACTGGATGGGCCCGAGGTCACCGCGCGCGTTGTCACCACGCCTGGCGCCGGTGAAGACCACCATGCTGCCGATCCCTTTCTGAAAGCCGGGCGTGCGATTTCCCAGAACGAGCACCGGCCGCGTCGGGCCGACGCCGAAGACACGGACGCTGGGCCAGATGAGCAACGTGCGGCTGATGCGGTAACGTCCGGAGGGAAGGAAGACGACACCGCCACCGGGCTTTTCCGCTACCTGGTCGAGTGCGCGCTGAATCGCGTCCGTGTCATCCGCGCGGCCGTCGCGCTGGCCGTTGACGGTGATCGCGCGAGGATCAGCCGGTGCCGATTCGAATGCGGATGTCGAGGCGAGCACAGGCGCGCCCAAACCGCAGGCCAAACTGCAGACCAAGATGCCAACCAGCGAGGTTCCCAGCAAGCGCAGCCTTTTCATTACGATGATTCATTCTTTCAGAAGTTGTAGCGCACGCCCGCACGATAGATACGACCGAGCGTGTCGTAGACCGCGGGGTTGATGTCGAGGCCCGTATTGGTCTGTGGTGAGGCGACCGGATCACGGTCGAGCAGGTTGTCGACCTTCACGAAGGCGTCCAGCTTGTCGCTCACGGTGTAGTGGCCGCCGAGGTCGAAGTAGAGCGCGCCGGCCATCTCGTTGTGGTCGATCGTCGGGTTGTTCACGGTCGACACCGGGCAATTGCTCTGGCACACGATGTATTGGTGGCCGAACACGCCGTGGCTGATCCAGCGTTCGGTGAGAGTGATGCCGTAGTTCGGCGCGTCCCAACTCTGGATGGCGTACACCTTCCAATTCGGAGTATTGCTGGTGGTGCCGATGTTCACGCCTGCCTGTTGCACAGGCAGCGTTCCGGGAATACCCGAATCGCTGATGAAGTCGGTGACATGGGTCGCCAGCGCACGAACGGTAAAAGCGCCCCACCGATAGCTCGTCTCGATGTCGAAGCCTTTGGTGTAGAGGGAAGCCAGGTTGAACGCCTGAACGTTCACGAATGGCGTGCTGCCCGGCGGCGCAAGGTCGAAGGCGCCACAGTACTGCTGGAGGCCGGCGAAGCAGAAGTCCACTACCTGCCGGGCGGTGAGGTTCGAGATGACATCGCGAATCCTGATGCGATAGTAGTCGACCGATGCACTGAACCCCGGCAGGAACTCCGGCTCCGTCAACACCAGGCCGACCTCCAGGTTGCGTGCTTTCTCGGGTGTCAGTGCCGTATTGCCCACGACGTTCTGGATGATCGTGATCGATGTGTTGTTGAACGGATTGGTGAAGCTGGGCGTGGTCGTCGAGACCGGTGCAGCAAACAATTCAGACAGGTTTGGCGCACGCACGTCGCGTGATAGCACTGCGCGCAGACGCAGGGGTGTGTAGGGCGTCTGCCAGGTGCCGCCGGCTTTCCAGGTATTCACGACGCCTGAGGTTGAATAGTCCGTCCGGCGATACGCGAGATTCAGATTGGCTTTGCCGAAGCTCGTGGAGTCGAGGAACGGCACGTTCGTTTCCGCGAACGCCTCGGCCACGTGATACGTCCCATTGCCATTGTGATAATTGCCTGCATACCAGTTGCTGCCCGAGGCGCTGACGACAGGGTCGGCGGGATAAGCACTGGTGTTGGGGCTGTCAGCAAACACACCGTTGCCGTAAGGATCGGCGCTGACCCGATAGCTCTCCTTCCGATATTCCCCGCCGAAGGCGAGTGAGACAGGTCCCGCCCACAGCGAGAAGGGCTCACCGTTGATCGCCACGCTCGCAGCGTCTTCCGTCTGGCGCGTGTGCTGGAACGGGCCGTTCTCCGGCACGATGTAGGCGAGCGCATCGGCGCCTGGCGCATTGTTGCCGAACACGTTGATCGGCACACAACCGTTCGCACGCGCAACGGCGCTCGCGCACACGATCTGGCCGTCGAGCGAAATGGCCTGAATGGCCTGGCTGTAACGCGGATTCAGCGGCATGCGGCTCACGTGAATATCCGTGGTGTTGTCGCCGCGCTGGTAATAGGAATCGTGGCGCCACTTCGTGCCCAGCACCTCGAGCTCGCCTGCCGCGCCAACGACGTAGCGGTGCTGCATGCGGTCAGGCTCGACGAACGGATTCCCCAGGAACGCGTTCGTCAGGCCGAACTGGAACGTAGTGATACCCGCGTCCGCGCAGGCCTGCCGAGTCGCTGCAGGCACGAACGGATTGGAGCACGACAATGTGAGCCCCGAGCGTTGTGAGCCCGGGTTTGGCTGATTGCTCGTTTCAACCCGCGCCCAGTTGACGGTGGCGTAGATCTCATTGTCGTCGTTGAGGCTATAGCCGACGCGGCTGAAGCCCACGAGCCGCTCTGCGGAAGACAGAAGCGATGCGCCGATGCCCACCGCCGCGGAGTTGTCCCCGCCCGCGCAGAAGCCGACGAAGCAGCCGTTCACTGTGCCCGCCGTATTCTTCGCAGGCGTGCCGTTGGAGCCATACACAAAGGGATACGGATTGCCTGCGGCATCGAATGCCGTCCCTTGTAGCGGGCCGCTTGTGATCAGGCCGTACTTGGCGTATTGGGTCGATTGCGCGTGCTGGGCGTACACGAACTGCGGCGCGCCGTTGTTAGTGACGCCGGTGTTCAACAGCGTCGCGGCGTGGAACCAGTCGCGGCTGCCTGGCGCGTCCTCGCCGAATTGGCCTGCGGGAACGCCATTGTCGTGTGCGTACTCGGCGGAGCCTTCGACGTGCAGCCGTCCATCGAGGAATGCGTGGCCCATCGCCGCCCCGACCAGATACTGCTCGTTGTCACCATAGGTGCTGATGCCGCCCTGGGCTTGCGCCTTGAAGCCTTCGAATCGCTTGTTGGTGACGAAGTTGACGACACCGCCCACGGCATCGGAACCGTATGAGGCCGACGCGCCACCGGTCACGACATCGACACGGTCGATCAACAGTTGCGGAAATTGGCTGACATCGGGAACGCCGGTCACGTTCGCAGCGATAACGCGTTGCCCGTCGAGCAGCGTCAGTGTGCGAATGGCTCCGAGACCGCGCAGCGAAAACGAGCTCAACCCCTGCATGCCGCTCGATGTGCTGAACGTGCCCGTATTGGTGCCCGTCGAGCCCTGCAGCGACGGCAATCGGGTGATGGCCGTAAAGAGGTTCGGTTGAGCCGCCTTCTGCAGCTCATCCGAGTTCAGCACCTGGGTGGGCGTCGGCGCCGAGAAGCCGCC
>JBDTUL010000092.1:0-14615 GCA_040007735.1 Gammaproteobacteria bacterium
ACTCGGCCTGGGAAAAGGATCTCGAGGCCAAGTGGCGCCCGGGGCGCCGCGCCACATCAGCTCAGACAACACATCCCGTAACGACGCGGATGAGGGAACAACCGGCCCCTCCACAGTTCCCGCCGCAGCCGCCTCGCCAGCCGTGGTGAGTGAAAGCAGCCGAATAGCGCGATCGGCGACGCCGGCCATTCGAGCCACGAAGGCGTCCGCGGGCTGCGTGAGCAGGAGAGTTGGCGTTGCGTACTGAAGCACGCGCCCCTCGCTCATCACCGCAACCCGATTGCCGAGCCGGAAGGCTTCGTCGATATCGTGTGTGACGAGCACGATCGTTGTGCCGAAGCGCCTCTGGATATCGAGAAGATCATCCTGCGCCTTGGCGCGGATGATGGGATCGAGCGCGCCGAAGGGCTCGTCCATCAGCAACACTTCGGGTTCGGCAGCGAGTGCGCGCGCCACGCCCACGCGCTGCTGCTGGCCGCCGGAAAGTTCATGGGGCAGCTTGCCGGCAAACATCGCCGGATCGAGCTGAAACACCCCGAGCAGTTCCTCGACACGGGCACGAATGCGCGCCTCACCCCAGCGCAACAGGCGCGGCACCGTTGCGATGTTCTCGGCGACGGTGCGATGGGGAAACAGGCCGTGGCTCTGTATCGCGTAGCCGATTCGCCGCCGCAGCAGGTGCGCCGGATCGCTTTTCGTGTCCTTGCCGTCGATCAGCACGCGCCCGGCCGTCGGCTCGACGAGCCGATTGATCATGCGCAACAGCGTGGACTTGCCCGAACCCGAGCTGCCGACGATGACGGTGACCGTGTTGCGCTCGATCTGCATCGACACGTCGTTGACGACCGTCGCCGCACCGTACTGCTTGGTCAGGTTTTCGATGGTGATCATGTTGAGGTTCGCGTGCGGTCCATGACTTCCACCAGGGCGTCGAGTATCACCGCCGCCGAAAATGCGAGGGCCACCGTCGGAATCGCACCCAGCAACACGAGGTCGATCGCCGTCTGGCCGATACCCTGGAAGACGAATGCGCCGAGACCACCGCCGCCGATCAGTGCGGCAATGGTGACGAGACCGATGTTCTGCACGAGCACGATCCGGATGCCGGTGACGATGACGGGCAGCGCAAGGGGAAGCTCGATGGAGCTCAGAATCTGCCAGTTCGTCATTCCCATTCCGCGAGCCGCCTCGACCGCGGAGCGCGAGACGCGAGCAAGGCCGGTGGCCGTATTCGCGACGATCGGCAGCAACGAATACAGAAACAATGCGACCGCGGCCGGTGCCGCACCGATGCCGCGTATACCCAACTCACCAACCCAAGGTACTGCGGTTGCGAGCGCCGCCAGAGGCGCCATCAGAATGCCAAAGAGGGCAATCGCCGGAATGGTCTGCACGAGATTCAGCACGCCCTGAATGCCCGGGCGGAGCCGTGGCACACGATGACAAAGAACGCCGAGTGGAATGGCGACGATGACCGCGGCCGCGAGCGAGCCGAAAGCCAGCAGCATGTGTTGGCGTGCCTCGTGCGCGAAGCGGCTCGCGTTCACCGAGTACTCGCGCATCACGGAAAGGTTGTCGAAGGTCCCGTGTGCCAGCGTAGTGATGACAACCGCCAGGAAACTGATGAGAAACACGACGCGCAGTCCCGGCCCAGGCCGCAATCGAGTGATGGCGTCCGTTGCCATCAAGCCGAGACACAGGAGCAGGGTCCAGAATCCAGCACCTGGCGACACTCGCACTATCTTGTTGCCGACGGGGGTGAGCGCATCTCCGGCGGCGGCCACGGCCAGGGAGACCACCACAACGCCGAGCAACGCCACTATCAAACGCGCGTGCGCATTGGATACCGCGAGCGCCACGACGGCGATAGCCCCCAGCGTGGCAAAACAAGCCAACGCTCCCGAGGTCGACAGCACATCCATCAATCCGAGCGGGTTGCCCGGCACGATGCGGTTAGCCTTGAAGACAACGAACGGTAGTAAGGCGAGCGCGCAGGCCGCAACTACAGTCAGCACCGCGCCAAGCTGATCGATCGCCTGCAGACGCAAGCGACGCGCCGGGACAGTCAACGCCCCTACTTCGGCCATGCCTGCTTCAAGAGGCCGCGTGCCTTGAGATAGTCTGCCGCAACCGCTTCCGCAGACTCGCCGTTGATCTGCACGCGAGCATTGAGTTGCTGGATTGTCTCGCGATCGAAGCTCTCCATCAGCGGCTTGACGAGGGCGGCGATTTTCGGGTTCTGCGTGAGCACGGCCTCGCGAATGGTAGGCACCGGGGCGTACACCGGCTGGTCGTGCCGGTCGTCTTCGAGCACCTGCAGGTTCGCGGCCGCGATGCCCCCGTCCGTACCGTACACCATGGCGGTGTTCGTGCCGTTGGTGCCGGCGGCCGCAGCGCCGATGGTCGCGGAAGTCTCCCCACCCGCCAGCACTATCAGCTCGTCGGGGCTCATCGAGAATCCGTAGGTTTTCTCAAGCGAGCGCAGTGTCCCCGCGTTGGCGAACTCGGCCGAGCACGCGAGCACAACCTTGCCGCCCCCGGCGACCCATCTCGCGAAGTCGCTCATCGTCTTGAGCTTGTGGGCCGCGGCAACGTCGCGACGCACGGCAAGCGCCCAGGCGTTGCTGACATTGGCCGGCGTCAGCCAGACGATGTGGTTCGCCTGGTAATCGAGCTTGGAGCCGAGCGCGTAGCCCTGCTGCAGATTTTTCCAGGCCGGGTCGGAAGCAACATTGAAGAAGAAGCCGGCGTTGCCCGTGTATTCGATATAGATATCGATCTCGCCCGCGATCAGCGCCTTGCGCACGACGGGCGTGGCACCGAGCGTCATTCGATCGATCGTGCGAATTCCACCGGCTTCCAGCACCAGCCGGATCATCTGGCCGATCATTGCCGACTCGCTCGAGAGCTTCGAGGAGACGACGACCGCGGCGCGCGACGGTGCCGACACGGCCAGCGCTAACACGATGGCCGCGCAAAGTAGGCTCAGGAGATTGCGACTAGGTGTGCGCACTGCGTCGTACACGTTGTCTGTTGCCGCCCGGGGCGTCAAGCTCTGCTCTACCAAATGAAACCGCCGCGTAACTCCACTCCGATGACTGAAAACGCCGCTCGCACACGCAGCGGCCGCTACTCGGGCTGGCGCCTGCTGAGGGAGGGCCTTACCGGCCACATGGGCTGGCCGAGGGCGTGGGCCAAGGCGACGCCCCGCCCGCGCTACCGCGTGGCAATTGTGGGCGGAGGCGGCCACGGGCTGGCGACGGCTTATTACCTGGCTACTCAATACGGCATCCGCGACGTCGTCGTGGTCGAAAAAGGGCCCATCGGGCTCGGCAACGTCGGGCGCAATACCACGATCATTCGCTCGAACTACTTCCAGCCCGACAATATCCGCTTCTACGAATACTCGCTGCAGCTCTGGGAAGGGCTCGAGCGCTCGCTGAACTTCAACGCGATGGTCAGCCAGCGCGGCACGCTCAACCTCTTTCACACCGAGGCGCAGCGCGACCTGTTCACGCGGCGAGCGAACATGATGCGGCTGCTGGGTGTGGACGCGGAAGCCGTGAGCCGCGAAGGCGTGCAGGCGCTCGTGCCGCTCGTCGACTTGGACAACGGCCGCTTTCCGGTCCTTGGCGGATTTATTCAACGGCGCGGTGGAACCGTGCGACATGACGCGGTCGCCTGGGGGTATGCGCGCGGCGCATCCGAGGCCGGCGTCGACATCGTCGAGCACTGCGAGGTGACGGATATCCGGCGCGATTCGCGCGGCGTCACGGGCGTCGAGACGACGCGCGGGTTCATCGCGGCCGACACGGTGTGTCTTGCCGTTGCCGGGCATTCCTCTCATCTCGCCGCCATGGCCGGGCTGTCGCTGCCGATCGAGACTCACGTGCTGCAGGCGTTCGTCAGCGAGAGCGTGAAACCCGTGCTGGATGTGGTGCTCACTTATGGCGCCGGGCACTTCTACGTCAGTCAGTCGGACAAAGGTGGGCTCGTGTTTGGCGGCGGCATCGACGGTTACAACACCTATGGTCAGCGCGGCACGCTGCCTATGGTTGAAGAGGTGACTTCGGCGGCTGTCACGCTGCTGCCGGGGCTGGCGCGGCTGAAGGTGCTCCGGCAATGGGGAGGAGTGATGGACATGACGATGGATGGCTCGCCGATCATCTCGAAGACACCCGTTGCCGGCCTGATCCTGAACGGCGGCTGGTGCTATGGAGGCTTCAAGGCGATACCGGCCGGCGGCATGACCACGGCGCACCTGATCGCACACGGCACGCCGCACCCCGTCGCTGCGCATCTCGATCTGGGTCGCTTCGCCGCGGGGCGCACGATTGACGAACGTGGCGTGGGGCCTTCCCCCTACGCGCACTGAGACCACGGGCATGCTGCGAATCCAATGTCCCCACTGCGGCGAGCGGGATGAGAGCGAGTTCCGCTATCGCGGCGACGCCAGCCGGTCGCGTCCGGGGGCAGATGATGCGCTCGAGACTTTCACAGCTTACGTCTATGAGCGAGCCAATCCCCGCGGCTGGCACGTTGAGTGGTGGCTGCACGTGGCAGGGTGTCGAAAGCTGCTAAAGGTGGTGCGCCACACGCTCACGCACGACATTGCCGCAATCGGCGCCGCCGATGATCGGCTCGCTCTTCCTCAGGAACAGGATCGTTGATGCGAGGTCCGGCTCGTGTCGCCCAGGGCGCGCTCACCGATGCGGCCCGGCCGATCCGGTTTGGCTTCGATGGACGTGAGCTGCAGGGCCTTGCGGGCGACACGCTCGCTTCCGCCCTCCTCGCCAATGGCCAGCGGCTGATCGGCCGCAGCTTCAAATATCACCGCCCGCGCGGCCTAGTCACGGCCGGGCCCGAAGAACCCTGCGGCCTCGTCGATGTGCTCGGCGCCGAGGGTCGTGAGCCCAATCGTCTCGCCACCACCCTCGAGTTGCAGGAAGGCCTCGCAGCTGAAAGCCAGAACCGCTGGCCGTCGCTGCGCTTCGATCTGCTGGCAATCAACGATCTCTGTTCCCGATTTCTGCCTGCGGGTTTCTACTACAAGACGTTCATGGCGCCCGGCTGGGCGTGGGAACGGTTCTACGAGCCGCTGATCCGACGCGCCGCGGGCCTCGGTCGCCTCGAGCCCAAAGTCGGCAATCACGCCGCGCCTGCGGAAACCGTGCACGACCATACCGGCGTGCTCATCGTTGGCGGAGGGGTCGCAGGGCTCGCTGCGGCCCGAACGCTGGGTGAGAGCGGTGTGCGCGTGATGCTTGCGGAACAGGACGTCACTTTGGGAGCAGGCGCGTTGCTCGACGCGCGCTGGGACGACTGGCGAGTGACTCAATCAGTCTCGCTCCCAGCCGCCCGGCGATTGAGGGCTTCTGGATCGGATCTGAAGAGCCCTCAATCGCCGGGCGGCCGGGAGCAGATCTCGCCTGGGTTGGAGGGCCTCCCGGGAGTGACCTGCCTGACGCGCACCACGGTGCTCGGCGCTTACGGTCACGGCGTATTCGGCGCTCTCGAGACACTCACGCCGGAAGAATCTGCGCGATTTGGCGGGCTCCGCGAACGGCTGCGGATCATTCGCGCCAAGCGGGTCATTTTCGCGACGGGCTCAGTCGAGAGGCTCATCGCCTTTGCGGACAATGATCGCCCTGGTGTGATGCTGGCCGGCGCCGCGCTGAGCTATTTGCGGCGCTACGGGGTCGCCGTCGGCCGCAGGCCAGCGTTCTTTCTCAACAACGACTCCGCGTACGACACGGTATTCGCGATGATCGAGGCAGGCGTTCAATGCGCCGGAATCATCGATGTACGAGAGGCCTCGGGCGCCGCAGACCGCGCGGAGAGCCTAGGCGTCGAAGTGCATCGTGGCGCGACGGTCGAGGCCGTCGCAGGGCGCGACGGAGTGCGCGGTGTGAGAGTGGCTCGAGCCGCTGGACGTCACTGCGAGCTCGAGACCGATACGCTGCTCATATCGGGTGGCTACTCCCCCGCCACTTCACTCGCCACGCAGCTCGGCGCGGAGCTCCAATGGGAGGATTCGATCGCCGCATTCGTTCCGTCTCTCTCAGCGTCGGTCGGCCGCGTAGCCGGCGCCGCGCGCGGTGTATTCGGGCTGGCGGCGGCGGCGCGCGACGGTGATGCCGCGGCTCGTGCGATAGCCCTCGAGCTTGGGCATGTGCCAAAGGTCGACAGCGCTGAACTGGCTTTGCCTTCCGATCCCGACGTAACGCCACTCAAAGCCACATGGGAAGTGCCCGGCCGGGGCAAAGCGTTCGTTGATCTCCAGAACGACGTGACCACAGCGGACGTGCGGCTCGCGCATAGGGAGGGCTACGAGCACGTCGAGCACATGAAACGCTTTACCACCCACGGCATGGCAACGGATCAAGGCCGCATCGGCGGCCTCGTTGGCAGCGCGGTGCTCGCGCAGGCGCGCGGCGTGGCGCTATCCGGTGTCGGCCAGCTCAAACCGCGGCCGTTCGCTCAACCCGTGCCATTCGCAGCGCTCGCAGGCGGCGAAGTGCGACAACACTTCAAACCCAAGCGACGCCTGCCACTTCACGCCTGGCATGAGACGGCGGGAGCAACCTTTGTGAACACGGGCCTCTGGCTGCGGCCTCTCGTGTATTCGCGAGAGGCCGGCTGGGATCCGGTGCTGCGCGAGGCGCGCGCCGTGCGTCAGTCAGTGGGCATCACAGACGTGTCGACCTTAGGCAAGATCGACGTTCAGGGGCCCGACGCTGCGCAGTTCCTGGACTTCCTTTACGCGAATAGCTTCTCGACGCTTGCCATCGGGCGAGCGCGCTACGGCGTCATGCTGCGCGAGGACGGCATGATGTTCGACGACGGCACCACGGCGCGACTCGGCCCACAGCACTTCCTGGTGACCACGACCACGGCTAACGCCTCGCCAGTGTTCGAGCACATGGAATTCCATTCGCAGGCCTCGTGTCCGCACCTTGATGTCGTGCTCACCGATGTTGGCGACCAATGGGCGCAGTTCGCCGTGGCCGGACCGAACTCCCGTGCAGTCGTCGCCGCAGTAGTGAGTAATCTCGATCTCTCCAACAGCGCATTCCCGTTCATGGCGGCGAGCGAAGCAACCCTCGCCGGTATCGCGGGGCGCTTGTTCCGGATCTCATTCTCGGGTGAGCTCGCTTACGAGCTTGCCGTGCCCGCGCGTCACGCCGCGACGGTTTGGGCAGCACTGCTCGTTGCCGGCGAACCCTTCGGCATCACGCCGTACGGCCTCGATGCGCTCAACACGCTACGCATCGAGAAAGGTCATGTGACCGGAGCAGAGTTGAACGGCAATACGAGCGCCGCGGATCTCGGCTTCGAACGCATGCTGAAAAAGAAGGGTGACTTCATTGGCCGCACGCTGGCACTCCGCCCCGCCATGACGGCGGCCGATCGTCTGCAGCTCGTCGGCGTGCGCCCGGTGGATCGCACACAGCGTCTGCGCAACGGCACGCAGCTCGTGACGCCCCAGGCGCCCAGCGTCAGCCTCGGATACATCACCTCTTCCACGCCTTCAATCTCCATCGACGGCTGGGTCGGCCTGGCGTTGCTCGCGGGCGGACGACAGCGGTTCGGCGAACGGTTGCTGGGCGTATCGCCGATCCACGAGACCACGGTCGAGCTGGAGATCATGAGCCCGCATTGGGTCGACCCGGAGAACGTGCGTGTCCGCGCCTGAGCCAGCAGCAGCCGCGAACGGCCCCGCCGGCGTCGAGCTGCGGGCCTGCGAGCTCGATGCCGTCGAGCTCACAGCCTTGCGCGGACAAACTCGCGAACTCGTGACCCTTGCCCGCCAGAGAGGCGCCGAGCTTCCTGCGATGGGACGAGTGGCCATCGCGAGCCATCGACTCACGCTTCGTGTGCGACCCGACCGCTGGCTACTGCTCACCCCACCCGCCGCTCCCGGGGCGACGGCGGGCGAATGGCATGCTGCGGTGGCGGGCCTCGGAGTCGTAACCGACCTCTCCTCGAGCCTCACGGCGCTACATCTGATGGGTGTTGCGACTCGCGAGGTGCTGGTGAGAGGCTGTCGCCTCGATCTCGATCCAAACGTGTTTCAACACGCGCACGCGGCAGCCACGATGATGGCGCAGGTGAACGTGATTCTGATGAGACTGGGCGCCGGCATGCTGCTGCTGACCCCTGCTACGACGGGGCAGCACTTCAGCGAGTGGCTGATCAGTGCCGGCCGGCCTTTCGGGCTAGTGCCGCGAGAAAGCGTTTCCTTCCCTGAGCTTTGTGAGGAGCGACTGCGATGAAGTCTTCTGCGAGAGCGGTCGTCATCGGGGGCGGCGTCGTCGGCGCCAGCGTCCTCTACCACCTCGCGAAAATCGGCTGGGCCGACGTCCTGCTGATCGAAAAAAGCGAACTGACCTCAGGCTCGACCTGGCATGCTGCCGGCGGCATGCACACCTTCAATGGTGAGGCGAACATCTCGCGGCTGCAGAAGTACACCATCGATCTGTATCGCGAGATCGAGTCGTTGTCCG
Source organism: Gammaproteobacteria bacterium (assembly GCA_040007735.1). Lineage (GTDB taxonomy): Bacteria > Pseudomonadota > Gammaproteobacteria > Steroidobacterales > Steroidobacteraceae > JADGHX01. Next base: position 8,508 of record JBDTUL010000092.1, read on the forward strand.
GCCACTCCTGCGGGCTGCATCCGAACGGCGGGCTGATGCTGGCCGCTACGCAGGGCGAGCTCGATAGTCTCAAACTCATCTGCTCGCGCGCCCGCTATCTCGGCATGGAAACCGAGATGATCTCGCTCGAGGAGGCAAAAACCTTCAACCCGCTGATCGACACGAGTCACTTCATCGGCGCGCTCTGGCGTGCGGACGGTGGCCATTGCGACCCATCGGGAACGACTCACGCCTACGCGAAGGCCGCGCGGCAGCTCGGTGCGTCCGTCGAGCGCTTCACTCGCGTGCTGTCGTTGTCACAGCGGCGAGACGGCTCGTGGGACGTGGTCACCGACAAGGGCACTGTGCATACCGAGCACGTAGTGAACTGCGGCGGCCTCTGGGCGCGCGAAGTGGGCCACATGGTCGGCATCGAGCTGCCGGTGCTCGCCATGGAGCATCACTATCTCATCACCGAAGACATCCCGGAGCTGCAGGGGCGCGACAAGGAGATCGTCAACACCACCGACTACGCCGGTGAGATCTACGTGCGCCAGGAACGCGGCGGAGTGCTGATCGGCACTTATGAGCCGCACGGTGTCGTGTGGTCGCCGGTCAAGACGCCCGACAACTTCTCGATGGAGCTCCTGCCTGAGGACACTGAGCGGCTCGCGCCCTATTTCGAAGTCGGTTTCGAGCATTTCCCTGCGCTCGGGCGCGCCGGCATCCGCAAGGCCGTGAACGGCCCGTTCACCTTTGCGCCGGATGGCAATCCGCTCGTCGGACCGATCCGAGGTCTGCGCAATTACTGGGTCGCCTGTGCGGTCATGGCGGGCTTCAGCCAGGGCGGCGGCATCGGCCTCGTGCTGTCACGCTGGATGGCACAGAACGATCCGGGGCAGGACATTCTTTCCATGGACGTGTCTCGATTCGGCCGCTTCGCGACGCCGAAGTACACCTCCATCAAAGTGCCGGAGAACTATGCGCGGCGCTTCCGCCTCGCGTATCCCAACGAGGAACTGCCCGCCGCACGCCCGGTGCGCCGCTCTCCTATCTACGACAAGCTCATCGCCGCTGGCGCGGTCATGGGTGCGAACTTCGGGCTCGAGCATGCGCTGTGGTTTGCGCCCAGCGGTGTAGCTGCCACCGAGACCCCCACGTACCGGCGCTCGGAAGCGTTCCCGATCGTCCGAGCCGAATGCCAGGCCGTGCGCGCCGGTGTCGGTCTCTACGAGACCACGAACTACGGGAAATACGAGGTCACGGGACGCGGCGCGCGAGAATGGCTGGACCGCGTGTTTGCCTCGCGCATTCCCAAACCAGGCCGACTCGGTCTGGCACCCATGCTGAACCCGGCGGGCCGGATTGTCGGCGACCTTTCTATCGCCTGCCTGGCGGAAGACCGTTTCCTGATCGTCGGGTCGGGTTTTGCCGAAGAGTTCCACATGCGCTGGTTCGCCGGCACGGCGCCTCCGCCGGATGTGTTCGTGCGCTCGGCCGCCTCGACGCTGTGTGGCTTCTCTATCGCAGGACCGAAATCTCGCGAGCTTCTGCAGAGCCTCGTGCGCGACGACCTCTCCTCGGCGGCATTCAAGCTGTTTCAGGTCACGCAAACCGCAGTCGGATTTGCTCCAGCGATCGTGACGCGGGCCGGGTTCACAGGCGAGCTCGGCTTCGAGGTCTGGACGACGCCCGACTACTTCGCATCGCTCTACGATGACGTGCAGGACGCGGGCCGGCCGCTCGGCCTCACGCTCTTTGGCGGCCGCGCGCTCTCCTCACTGCGGCTCGAGAAAGCCTACGGGTCCTTCAACAAGGACTTCCGCCCGGACTTCACCGCAGGCGAAACAGGCCTCGATCGCTTCGCCGACTTCAGCAAGCCGGACTTCATCGGGCGGGACGCTGCGCTCGCCGAACGCACCGCCGGAGCGAAGCGCCGTTTTGTGGTGATGGAAGTTGCGGCGACCGATGCGGACGTGATCGGCTACGAATCAATCATGAAGGACGGCCGCGCCGTCGGCTACGTGACCTCAGGCGCGTATGGACACTGCATCGGCAAGAGCCTCGCCGCAGGCTACGTGCCGGTGGCATTGGCGCGCGACGGCGAGACGTTCGAGATAGATATATTGGGCGAGCGGTGCGTAGCCACTGTGCGACTCGAGGCGCTTTATGATCCGCAGGGTTTGCGTTTGCGCAGTTAGCATCAGAAGCCCTCAATGGCCGGGCGGCTGAGACCCGAAGGGTTTTTCAGGTCACCAGAAAAAAAACTTCTCAGCCGCCCGGCGTTTGAGGGCTGCTTAGGCAGCATCGAAGATGCCTCAATCGCCGGGCGGCTGAAGAGCTTCACGCAGCGGACCCAACCAGGGCGCAAAGTTACGCCACTGATCCAACCCATCGCGAAAGATAGGCCGGCGCACCTGCTCTGAGCTCGCCGTGCGCACGCTGCGCTCGGTCTTGTGGAATTCGAGACAGGCGGGCTCGAAGTCTAGCCCCACGAAGTCCAGCAGGCGCCGCACGTTACCCTCGAGGTCGTCCACGACGCTTTCGTGCTGAACACGCAGCACCTTGCCGGGCAACACTGCGTCCCAGTGATCCATGAGCCGCACGTACATGCGGTAGTAGCGCGCAATGTCCTCAAAGCTGTACGTGAACTCCTGCCCCGACGCGAAAAGCTGCTTGAAGTTGCTGAAGCAGCAGGCCATCGGCTCTCGCCGCGCGTCTATGATTTTCGCATTGGGCAGAATCAGATGAATCAGCCCGACGTGCCGGAAGTTGTTCGGCATCTTGTCGATGAAGAACGGCTTGCCTGTGCGGAAGATCTGCGTGTCGGCGAGGTACTTCTCGCCGAGCTCGCGCAGTTGCGCCGGGCTGAGTTCGCCCAGCACCTGCGGGTAACGCGGCGGAGCGTCGTTCTCCTGACGACCTCCCAAACGGTGGACGATGCGCGGAATGTCCGCCAGCTCCATCGTGCCTTCGACTTTGGAGTGTGATGCGAGAATCTGCTCGAGCAGCGTCGAACCGGCACGCGGCAGGCCCACGATGAAGATCGGCGCCGCACTCTCGCTACCACCGCCGCGCCGTTGTTCGAGGAACGCGCTGGTGCAGAGTTCGGCCGTCTGCCCGCAACTGCGCTCCAGCACATCCGGCTGGTAGCGCGTCTCCGCTTTCTTCAGGGCGTTGCCGCGCGCATAGCAGGCGAAGGACTCGGCGTACTCCGCACGATCCTCGAGCGCCTTGCCGAGCGCGAAGCACAGGTGGAAGCGGTCGACAGGACGAGTAGCCGTGAGCGCTTCCTGCGCGCGCATCTGCGTGACCTCTTCGTCCGTGAAGCGATAGGTCTTGAGATTTGCGAGGCTCCAGTACGCATCGCCGAACCCCGGCCGCGCGACCGCCGCGGCCCGATAGGACTCGATGGCTTCGCCCTGCCTGCCGAGCGTCTTCAGCGCATGGGCAATGCAGAGATGCAGATCCGCCGGCTGAGGAGCCGCGGCGAGCAGATCTCGATAGGTTCCGAGCGCTGCCTCATGATCGCCCAGACCCACGCAGGCGTTGGCTTGAATCGTGCGATAGGCGCGGTTCGCAGGGTCCATCTCGAGCAGCCGGCGCGACTGCTCGAGCGCCTGCGCGTGCTTGTGCCGCTGCGATAGAACATTTGCATAGTCGTATCGAACCGCCCGGTTCGCGGGATCGAACTGCAAGGCGCTCTCGAGCAGGAACTCCGCATCGTCCAGGACATCGAGCTTGACGCCGATATGCGCGAGCAGCCGCATGCCTTCGACGTGATTGGGTTGCGCCTGCAGAAACTGGCGGACCACGCCTTCCGCCGCGTACACCTCGCCCTCGGCCAGCAGGTGGGTCGCAGTGACGATGGGCTGGGGAAGGCTCGCCAGCATCGCGATCTGTGCGGCAGCCGCATCCGACTCTGCAGTTCGACCCAGCGAGCGAAGCAGGTCGCGCAACGCGGTGAGGCTTGCAGCCAGCGCGGGATTGAGCGCAACCGCCCGGGCGTACGAGTCCACCGCTGCGAGCGTTTCCCCTACTGCGCGATAGCAGTGACCTCGCTCCTGGAACAGGCGGCCGAAGTCCGGATGCAGACTCTCGAAACGATCGAGAGTACGCAGTGCATCCGGGATGCGGCCGAGATAGCGCTGGCTGACCGCGATCAGATACAGCACATCCCGATTTTCCGGCACCTCACGCAGCAGAGCCTGCGCGAGCGCGAGAGCCTCGCCAAATTGCTGGCGCTGCACGAGGTCCCGCGCGCGACGGACCCCTTCCTCGACTCGCGTGGGCTTGCCTGCGCTACTTGGTGATGTCAGAGAACTTATAGCTGAAGCTCAGGCCAAGGGTCCGCGGACGGTTGATGGTTACCGCCTTGTACCACTGGCGCGCGTTGGCATAGAGCTCGGCGCGTTCGTCGCTCAGGTTCTGGCCGTACAACTGCACCGTCCAGGCGTCCGCGGCGACTCCGATCGATGCATCGTATGTGGTGAACCCTTCAAGCTCATATGCGATGGAGTTGCCCTGCAGATCCTTGGTGAGACGGTCCGTAGTCGCGAGTGAATTGCCCTGGCGGAGCGCGGCCACCTGCAGGAAGCCCTGCCGCGTGCCCACCGGGAAGTCGTAACGCACACGAATGTTGCCCTGGAACGGCGGCGCACCCGCCAGCGGGTTGCCCTTGGTGCCACCGGGATTCGAGAGCGGCTGCCCGCTCGAGTCCAGCAGCGCCGCGAAATTGATCGCGGTGCCGTCGCCCCACAGCAGTCGTGCTTCCTGGTCGAGCTCGGAATGGTTCCAGTTCGCCGAGGCAGTCACAGTGAGTTGCGGGATCGGGCGCGCAACCAGCGTCGTCTCTAGGCCGCGCACGATGTAAGTGCCGCCGTTCGCGGAGAACGTGAGGTTCCCCGTGACACCCGGATCGAAGATGGCGATCTGGGCGTCCTCCCAGTTCTCGTGGTAGATCGCGCCGTTGAACTGCAGACGCGAGTCGAGCCACTGCGTTTTCCAGCCAATTTCGTTGTTGGTCAGCGTATCCGGCTTGAACTCGATCGGCGGCACGAACCGCCCGTGCGCGATGGCATCCGGTGACGTCGCGAGCGGCGATCCGCCCTCCACGGCGTTCGGCCGGTTGAAGCCGCCGGCGCGGAAGCCCTGCGAGAAGGTGTAATAGACGAGGATGTCGTCGGTCACCTTCCAGGTGAGATTACCGCGGCTCTTGAAGCCGCTGTACGTGTGATCGAGGCCGAGCGAATCGAGGTTGCCGCCGTTCGAGTGATTCACGCACGGGTCTGGCGCCGCCGGGTTGAAGATGAGCTGGCAGCCGAAGCTGCCGATCGCAGAGCCGCGCTCGTTCGTGTCGATGCTGTACCAACGCGTACCGGCAGTCAGGGTGAGGTTCGGCAGAATGTCGAAATCGACGGATGCGAACACCGCCTTCTGCTTGTAACCGCGCGTGATGTCGTCGAAGAACGCGACGTTGTCCGGGCGGACGTTCGAATTGAGCGAGGTGGCAGGCCCCGGCACGAACACCGCGCCAGGCGTGTTGTAAGAAACGACGCGGCCGTTCGGCAGGCGCGGCTCGCCGTTCAAGGTGAAATACCCCGTGGGCGGGCCGATGGGGTTGAAATAATCCGTCGCCGTCTTGTAGTACCAGTCGACCTGTTCCTCGATCTTGTAATCCTCCCAGAAGAGGCCGCCGAGCGCGCGAATGCGTTTGTCAGCCGGCGTGCTGAGTCGGAACTCGTGGCTCTGGTGCGTGTTGCGCTCCCGGTCCTGCCAGGTGGCGCTTGGGGAGAAGCACTGTGCACTCGCCGGCGTCGCGCCCGGATTCACGCACTGGTAGTAATCGACGTAAGGGCCACGCGCATAATTCGTGTAGTCCTGCACCTGCTCGACGTTGCGTACCAGGTATGAGCCGGCGTACACCGCTTGCAGCGCGCCGATGCGGCCATTCACGGTGAGCGCGGTGTTCGAGAACTTGTCCTTCGTCCAGGACGGATTGTAGAGCTGTACGGTGAGCTCGGGCTGCGCCTCGCCGAGCGAATTGGTCTCCATCTGCGAGAACACACCGTCCGCCTGGAGGGTCTGGTAGGACTGCTGGACCAGCACGTCCCAGTTGTCGTTGATCTT